>WRCU01000068.1 GCA_009783805.1 Oscillospiraceae bacterium | reverse complement strand
CGAGGGGATGGGGAGCGGGGGTCGGGTTATATGGGTACGGGGCGGATGCGCGACAGGTTCTGGCTTTGGGGCCACGAAGCGGGGTCGCATGACGGTAGGTGGGGCATCGGGGGGAGGTCCAGGATGACGCCGACCGAGGCGGCGGCGTACCTCGGGATCTCGAGGGTCTTCATGGTCTGCTTCGGGAATGAGCCGAGGCCGCCCTTCGACAGGGAGTGCAAGGCGATGGCCGCAATGGACGAGGTGGTTTGGTCCATCGTGGGCGACGCGGGTTGCGACGCCAACCCGGAGACGCTGGGCCATCTGGACGAGATCCTGCGCCTCGCCGGCGAGTACCCGAACATCACCGGCGGCGTCTTCGACGACTTCTTCGGGTTCGGCGACCGCGACGAGCGGTACTCCCCCGAGGTGCTCGCGTCGATCCGCGGCAGGATGCGGGGGAAGGGCCTCGGGCTGTGGGTGGCCGTGTACGAGAGGAACCTGGACGACCCGATCGGCCCCTACATGGAGAACATCGACGGGATCATAGTCGGGGTATGGAACGACGAGGACCTGGCGAGGCTGGGCGAGATGGCGGCCAAGGCCCGGAAGGTGGCCCCGGGCAAGAAGGTGCTGATGTGCAGCTACCTATACTATTACGGCATGAAGAGGGAGTTCGCCGCCGAGGAGACCCTGGGCCAGCTCGACACGCTGGCCGGGCTCGTGCGCTCCGGCGAGGCCGACGGCGTCCTGCTGGCGGCCAACACGGTATGCGACCTGGGCTATGAGGCCGTCGGGGCCGCCAAGGCCTGGCTTGCGGAGCACGGCGACGAGCCGGTCTGACGCGGGAAGGCCCGATCGGGCCGACGCCGCCCCGCCGATTTGGGGGGCCCCCGCGGCCCGGCCGCACCCATGGGGCCGTACCCATGGGGCGGGCTAGGCGGGGCATTTGGCAAAGGCCCACATCCCGGCCCCGTTTGCTGTATAATGGCATATTAGGCCGGAATGGAGGCGCGTCGCGGCCTGGCCGCGCCGAACCGGCTCGGGGGCGCGCCTTAGTGGGGTGAGCATGGGAATGATAAGGATGTCGAACCCGTTGGCGGAGATGGACGGGGACGAGATGGCCAGGGTCCTCTGGTGGATGATCAAGGAGATCGTCATAACCCCCTTCGTCGACCTCAGGACGGAATACTACGACTTGGGCATGGAAAATAGGGAAAGGACCGGGGACCGGGTGACCCATGACGCGGCCCGCGCGGTGCGCAGGCTGGGGGTGGGCGTGAAGAGCGCCACCATCACCCCGAACGCGCAGCGGGTCGAGGAGTTCGGGCTCAGCAGGATGTGGCCCAGCCCCAACGCCACGATCAGGTCCATGCTGGACGGGACCGTCTTCAGGCAGCCGATCACCTTCGCCTGCGTCAAGCCGCTGATACCCACCTGGAAAGAGCCCATCACGGTGGCCCGCCACGCGTATGGGGACATATATAAGGGCGTGGAGATGAAGGTCCCCTGCAAGGGCGAGGCCAGGCTGACCTTCAAGCCCGACCCCGGCGAGGTTTGGGGGGGCCCGGACGGGACCGCCGATGCCGGGGCCTCGATGGAGGTCCACAGGTTCGGGTCGCCGGGCGTGCTGCTCGCCATGCACAACCTGGACGAGTCCATAGCGGGATTCGCCAAGTCCTGCCTCGAGTACGCGCTGGACCAGGGGCGCGACCTGTGGTTCTCCACGAAGGACACCATCTCAAAGGTCTACGACCACAACTTCAAGGACATCTTCCTGGGCATGTACGAGGATTCGTACAAGGGCAGGTTCGCCGACAGGGGGATAAGCTTCAAGTATTCGCTCATAGACGACATGGTGGCCCAGGCGGTCAAGAGCCGGGGGGGGTTCATCTGGGCCTGCAAGAACTACGACGGGGACGTCATGTCCGACATGGTGGCGGCCGTCTACGGCAGCCTCGGGACCATGGCCTCCGTGCTCGTCTCCCCGGAGGGCCACTATGAGTATGAGGCGGCCCACGGCACGGTGACGAGGCACTACCGCCTGCACCTGCAGGGAGGCAAGCCGCCGACCAACCCCATCGCGAGCCTGTTCACCTGGACGGGCGGCCTGCGCAGGCGCGGGGAGTTGGACGGGACCCCCGAGCTCTCGGAATTCGCGGACGCGGTCGAGGGGATAGCGGTGGGCCTCGTGGAGTCGGGCGTCATGACGGGCGACCTCATGGGCATATCGGACTATAGGGGGAGGCCCGGCGTGACCGCCGAGGAGTTTTTGGTCAAGGTGCGCGACGCGTACGCGTCGTCGGTTTGAGGGGGCCGGGCTCGGCGGCCCCATGGCTGCGGAAGGCCCCCGAGGCATGGCGCCGACCGCCCATGCGGCGCGGGGATCGGACTAGGGAAGGGGGCGGAACCTTGCTGGACAAGCTGAAGGACGGTCAGACCGACAGGTTGGTGAGGGCGCTCCTGTCATTGGAGAGCGAGTCCGAATGCTACGGGTTCCTCGAGGACATATGCACCGTGACGGAGATCAAGGCCATGGCCCAAAGGCTGGAGGTGGCCTCGCTCCTCAGGCTGGGGATGCAGTACTCCGCCATAGCCGAGAGGACCGGCGCCAGCACCGCCACCATCAGCAGGGTGAACAAGTGCCTGCTGTACGGGGCCGACGGCTATAAGGCCGTGCTGGACAGGGTCGGCGACTAGGCCCTCCGGTACGCGCCCGCGAAATACGTATGTGTGGAAGGCAGTGGCGGCTTATGCTCAAGATAGTGGAAAGGCTGTTCGGCAACTACAGCGCGAAGGAACTGAAGCGCATAGGCCCCGTGATCGAGAGGATCGAGGGGCTCGGCCCGGAGACGGCGAGGCTGACGGACGGGGAGATGCGGGCCAGGACGGAGGCCTATAAAAAAGCGGTCGCCGAAGGGGCCGCGCTCGACTCCGTCATGCCCGAGGCGTACGCGCTCGTGAGGGAGGCCGCCAAGAGGGTGATAGGCCAGTGGGCCGCCAAGGTGCAGGTCATCGGCGGCATCGTGCTGCACCAGGGCAGGATAGCGGAGATGAAGACGGGCGAGGGGAAGACGCTGACCGCCGTCTTCCCCCTATACCTGAACGCGCTCGAGGGCAAGGGCGCCCACCTGGTCACGGTCAACGACTACCTGGCGAAGTTCCACGGCGAGTGGATGGGCATGATCTACGGCTTCCTGGGCCTCACGACGGGCCTCATACTCCACCCCATGGAAGGGGGCGAGCGCAGGAGGTCGTACGCCTGCGACATAACCTACGGCACCAACAACGAGTACGGGTTCGACTACCTCCGGGACAACATGGTCAGGCAGAAGGGCGATATGGTGCAGAGGGACCTCCACTACGCCATAGTCGACGAGGTCGACTCGATCCTCATAGACGAGGCGAGGACGCCGCTCATCATATCCGGGCAGGGGGAGAAGTCCACCGACCTCTATAAGAAGGTGAACGCTTTCGCCTCGAGGCTCAAGGCCAAGGTCGTCTCGCAGACGGACGACAAGAAGCTGGACGAGGAGGGGGACGAAGACTACGTCGTCGACGAGAAGGCGAACGCCGCCTCCCTGACGGCCAAGGGCATGAGGAAGGCCGAGCAGCACTTCGGGGTCGACAACCTCACCGACATGGACAACGTGTCCCTCGCCCACCACATCAACCAGGCCGTGAAGGCGCACGGGACCATGAGGCGCGACGTCGACTACGTGGTCAAGGACGGCGAGATCATCATAGTGGACGAGTTCACGGGCAGGCTCATGTACGGCAGGAGGTACAGCGACGGCCTGCACCAGGCCATAGAGGCCAAAGAAGGCGTGAAGGTCGAGAGGGAGAACAAGACCCTGGCCACCATCACGTTCCAGAACTACTTCAGGATGTACAGGAAGCTGGCCGGGATGACGGGTACCGCCCTGACTGAGGAGAACGAGTTCAGGTCGATATACAGCCTCGACGTCGTCGCCATACCCACGAACAGGCCCATGGTCAGGGAGGACAGGCCCGACATGGTCTTCAAGGGTGAGAGGCACAAGTTCCTCGCGGTCGTGGAGGACATCGCGGAGACGCACAAGACCGGGCAGCCGATACTCGTGGGCACCATCTCGATAGAGAAGTCGGAGGCCCTCAGCGACATGCTGAGGAAGCGCGGCATAAAGCACCAGGTGCTCAACGCCAAGTTCCACGAGAGGGAGGCCGAGATCATCGCGCAGGCGGGGAAGCCCGACACGGTGACGATAGCCACGAACATGGCGGGGCGCGGGACCGACATAATCCTCGGGGGCAACCCGGAGTTCCTGGCCAGGGTGGAGATGAAGCGCCAAGGCTACGACGAGGCCACCGTATATGAGGCGATGAGCCTCAAGGAAGGCGGGGATGAGGCGCTGCTGGCGGCGAAGTCCGCCTATAAGGGCCTCCTGGAAGGCTTCAGGGCCGAAACGGAGGCGGAGCGCGAGAAGGTGGTGGGGCTCGGCGGGCTGTACATCATAGGCACGGAAAGGCATGAGTCGAGGCGCATAGACAACCAGCTCCGGGGGCGGTCCGGCAGGCAGGGCGACCCCGGCGCCTCGAGGTTCTACATATCGCTCGAGGACGAGCTGATGAGGCTGTTCGGGGCGGACCGGATACTCGGCATGATGAACATGCTGGGCATGCCGGACGACCAGCCGATCGAGCACAAGATGCTCACCAACTCGATAGAGAACGCGCAGAAGAAGGTGGAGGGCAGGAACTTCGAGACGCGCAAGCACGTCCTCAACTACGACGACGTGATGAACAAGCAGAGGGAGGTCATATACAGGCAGAGGAGGCTCGTGCTGGACGGCGGCAACCTGCGCGAGACGTTCGAGAGGATGGTCGCGGGCGTCACCTCCGACGGCGTGAGGTACTACACGGCCGGGAATGAGTATACCGAGAATTGGGACGTCAAGGCCATGGACCTGCACTTCTCCACCCTCTTCACGATGCCGGGCGAGGTGGCCGGGATGGTCGGGGAAGACGAGGACATATCCAGGGAGGAGATGGAGGAAAGGCTCCAAAGGCTCTCGATGGAGCGGTACGCGGATAAAGAGGCGGAGTTCGGCGAGGCGGTGATGAGGGACGCCGAGCGCGTCATACTCCTAAGGTGCGTGGACGGCAAGTGGATGGACCACATAGACTCGATGGACCAGCTGAGGCAGGGGATATCCATGAGGGCCTACGGCCAGCGCGACCCCGTGGTGGAGTATAAGAAGGAAGGCTTCGACATGTTCGAGGAGATGAACGCCGCGATCAAGGAGGAGGCCGTCAAGTACATATACCACTTCAGGCTGGCCGGCCAGGGCGGGGACTCCAGGGCGCAGGGCGGGCGGGCGCCGGCGGGCGCCGCCCCTAGGGACTCCGGGGCGCCCTCGGCCAGGACCTCGGGCAGGCCCCCCGCCATGGCCGCCTCCGACCTAAGGGCCAAAGGCGCGGGACCCGGCAAGGGCGCGGCTGGGCCCGGCAAGGACGGCGGGGCGCAGGTGCGCGGCGGGGCGTCTAGGGCGAAGGTCGGGCGCAACGACCCGTGCCCGTGCGGCAGCGGAAAAAAGCACAAGCTTTGCTGCGGAGGGTAAGGGAAGGTTTGACGTACGACGAGGCGGTGCGGTACGTGCGGAATACGGAGCGGTTCGGGGTGAAGGCCGGCCTCGGGGGCATCAGGGGGTTGATGGCCAGGCTGGGCGACCCCCACCTGAGGCTCAGGTTCGTCCACGTGGCCGGCACCAACGGCAAGGGGTCCACCTGCTCGTTCCTCAACTCCATCTTCATGGAGGCGGGGATGACGGTGGGCCTTTACACGTCGCCTTACGTCTGCGTCTTCGAGGAGCGGATAAGGGTGGGCGGGAAGGCGATCGGCAAAGGCGCGCTCGCCGGCCTGACGGGCGCCGTGAAGGCCGCGGCCGAGGGGATGGTGGCCGACGGCCTGAGCCATCCGACGGAGTTCGAGATAATCACGGCCATCGGCATGCTTTACTACGAAATGAGCGCCTGCGACGTGGTGGTGCTGGAGACCGGCCTCGGGGGCAGGCTCGACGCGACGAACGTGATCGGGGCGCCGGAGGTCGCGGTCATCACGGGGATCAGCGAGGACCATACCTCGATCCTCGGCGACACGCTCGAGAAGATCGCGTATGAGAAGGCGGGGATCATCAAGGAGGGCGGCGCCGCGCTCGCGTATGCGGCTGACCCCGGGGCCATGGGCGTCTTCGCGCGGGCGGCGTCGGAGAAGGGCGCACGCCTCCATGGCCTAGGCCCGCCCCCCGAGTCGGTGGAGGTCACGCTCGGGGGCACATCCTTCGACTACATGGGCATGAGGGGACTGCGGACGTCGCTTATCGGGGCGCACCAGGCCCTGAACGCCTCGCTCGCGCTGAGGGCCGTCCAGATAATGGGCGGCTTGGGAGATCCGGGCCCCGCGGAGGCCGGGCGCCGGGCCGCGGAGGCCGGGGGGGCCGTCGGGCGGGCGGCGGGCGCGGGCGGCCTAGGTGACGGCCTCGGACGCGGCGCGGGAAGCGGGGGGAAGGTGGGGATGCCCGACAGGACCTTCCATGAGGCCGTCTCCGGACTGGATGAGGGCGCGATGCGGAAGGCCATCGCGAAGGCGAGGTGGCCGGGCAGGTTGGAAGTGCTATCCGAAGAGCCTCTGACCATCATAGACGGGGCGCACAACAAAGAGTCCGTGGAGGCGCTGGCCTCGGCGATGGGCGCCTTGGGAATCGGTGCCGGGGGCGGCCCGAAGGGGGGGCGCAAGGTTATAGGCGTCTACGGGAGCACCAGGGACGTGAGGGGCGTGATAGGGCCCATGCTTGATATTTGCGGCCACTTTTATACAATTAAGCCGAACGGCGCCAGGGGCTTGGGCGTCGACGCGGAATCGGCGTCGGGCGCCATCCGCCTGATGGGCGGGAAGGCCGAACCCTGCGCCGACGTGGGGCAGGCCGTCCGACTGGCGACGGAACGGGCTGGGGCGGACGGCTGCGTGCTGGCCTTCGGGTCCCTATATTTCATCGGAGAGGTCAGGGACATGTTCACCGGGGGGGCGGAGCCGGAGGTCGTGGCCCCCGCGTAGCGGGGCGCGGCCACGGGCCTGAGCCCGGGTCAGACCATGATGCGGGCCGGGCCCGCGATGACGGCGGCGGTGACTTAAGGTGGGGTGAGGGGGGCTTTATGGATTATAGAAGGGAAATGGGAAAGTTTAGGCCGATAGACATGAACGACCCCACCATCATCCAGTCCATCGCCGATGAGAGGACGCATACGGCGATCACCCTATACAACAACGCGGTAGTGAGCCTTGCCCAAGGGAATGACGACATCGCGGTCATAGCGCTGCGGAAGTCGGTCGGGCTGTGCCCGGACTTCCACGACGCGATGATCCTGCTGGGCGTATGCTATATGGGCGCGGGTGAGGGCAGGAGGGCCGCCGACCTCTTTGAGGCGGTCGTGGAGAGCGACGGCGAGAACGAGCTGGCCAGGTCATACCAGGAGGATGCGGCCATGTCG
>WRCU01000067.1 GCA_009783805.1 Oscillospiraceae bacterium | reverse complement strand
TCGCCATGAACGGGCAGACGGGGCGGCTGATCGGCGACCTGCCCGTCGACAGGGGCAAGTACTGGGGATGGTTCCTGAAAATCGCACTGCCCATCGCCGCGGCGATGGCCATCGTCTCTTACTTTATCTAAGGGGGTGGCTCTCATGAAGCGGATACTGGCCGCCATGGCGATCTCGGCTTTAGTGGCCTTGGCAATGGCGGCGCCCATCCTGGCGGAGCCGGCGGCCGGCGGCGGCCTGTACGTCGACGACCAGGCGGGCCTCCTAAGCCCCTCACAGGCGGCGTCGCTCGAGTCCAGGGCCAAGTCGATCTCGGACAGGCACCGCTGCGAGGTGCGCATACTGACCGTGCGCGACATGGGCCAGTATGGGTACGGCGACATCGAGGAGTTCGCGTACGGCGCCTACACGCAGGGCATGTTCGGCTACGGCCCCGGCAGGGACTGCGTGCTCCTGACGCTCAGCGACCGGTACAGGGACTACGACCTGCGGGTATGGGGAAGCCGCGCTAAGGGCGCCTTCACCCTGTACGGCATAGACATGGCGCTGGACAGGCACATACTGCCGCCGATGGGCGACGACGACTATTACGGCGCCTTCGGCGCCTTCCTCGACCAGGCCGAGAGGTACCTCACGATGGCGGAGGACGGGGACCCGTTCGACTCAGGCAACGACCCCGACGCCGTGCCTTACGCCTTGGCGCTCAAGGTCATCCTGACCCTGACGGTCCCCCTCATCATAGCGTGGGGCGTCTGCCATGGCTGGAAGGCCAAGATGCGGACGGCCGTAAGGGCGGACGCGGCCGCAAACTACATCGTCCAGGACGGCTTCGAGCTCACGTCGCAGTCCGACGTCTTCCTGTACCGCACCCGCACGAGGAGGAAGATCGAATCCGGCCCATCCGGCGGCGGGGGCGGCGGCGCGCGCGGCGGGATGGGCGGCTCCTCAGGCAGGAGCGGCAAGTATTGATGGCAGTATGGAAAGGGAGGATAACGAAATGATCCGCAAAGGCATTCCACTCACGTTGCTATGCGTCGCGGCCTTGGCTCTCTTCGGCTGCTCCGTGACGACCACCACGGACGGCGTCACGACGGGGGTGGACTCCCTGACGGGCACCGCCGACGACGCCGATTCGCCTTCGCCCAGCCCCAGCCTCGGAAGCGGCGATGGGACCTTGGGCTCCGGCGACTCGATTGACCCCACCGACTCCCTGGCCTCGGACGGCGGGACGACCGGCGCGGACCCGACCGGGGGACTGGAGTCCCCGACCGACCCGGGCGACCTGACCACGACCGACGGCGGCGACGTGGGCGGCCCGTCGGACCTCGACTGGAAGGGCATATACCTGGCCGAGCTGCTCGCCCTGCAGGAGCAGATCGCGCTCAATGACACGGACCACTACGACCCCAGCGGCAAATGGCCCTATGAGCTGATAGGGGCTCAGCTGGTCGACTTGAACTTCGACGGCGTCCCGGAGCTGTTCCTCTTCGACATGGGGGCGGGCGCGTCCTCAGGCGCCAGGATACTCACCATCGGCGACGACGGCGAAGTCGCCCTCATCTTCAACGACTGGGCCAACATGGGCGACATATGGCTGTACCGGCATAAGGTCGAGCGTGAGCCGGCGTTCGGCTTCCTGAGCGCCAACGGCGAGTATTCCTATTACGGCGGCCACTTCTACCTCACCGACAGGCACACACAGCTAGGCGCCTCCTTCCAGGACGCCGCGAGGCTCATCAGCATCCATGAGACGCACGAGGAGATGGATGACGGGACAGACGTCGCCAATTTTTACCTAGGCGGCGTCGCGATCTCCTTGGACGAATACTTGATTGCAAGGGAGACGGCCTTCGGCGACTATGACTTGATACCCACGGACGAGTATTCCTTATCATGGGATTGGCTCTGGGACGGCGTGTTGAACAACATGGTGCATCACACCCCCGGCGAGCTGGCGGCGTTCCTGGACTCGTGGATTCCCGACTACGGATCGTGAGCGATGGTATGGCAGGACGAAGGCCGCACCAAAGGTGCGGCCTCCGTCTTTTTTTGTGGGCTTTCAGGGACTCGAACCCCGGACCGACCGGTTATGAGCCGGGAGCTCTAACCAACTGAGCTAAAAGCCCGTTTGTGAGGCGTTTGCGACCCATTGACGGGGCGCGGACGTGACGCATTATATTACGCCGCCCATGGGAAGTCAATACGGCGGCGCCATGCCTTTAAGCCGCCCACTACGGGGCGGGGGGCGCCGCCTTCCTGACGGGCAAAAACGTGTAGCGGTTGCGGCCGTTCCGCTTTGACAGGTAGAGCGCCTCGTCGGCGCGCTTCGCGTACTCCTCCCATGTCTGGTCGAAGTTGACGGTCCCCGTAGTCACCCCTATGGAAACCGTCACGAACTCGGAGGCCGCGTTGCCGGAATGCGGTATGCGCAGGGCCAGTATCGACGCCAGCAGCTTCTCGGCTATCCCCTTGGCGCCCGGCTCGTCCGCGTGCGGCAGCACCACTATGAACTCCTCGCCGCCGTACCTGGCGACGAAGTCGTTCGCCCTGGTCACGCCCGCCTCCAGCGTCTTGGCCACGGCCTTCAGGCACCCGTCCCCGCTCTCATGGCCGTATGTGTCGTTGTACTTCTTGAAGCAGTCCACGTCGACCATGAACACGCTGAGGTACGCGCTCGACCTCGATAGGTAGTCCATGGCCCGGTTGAGCCTGTTCTCCATCGAGCGCCTGTTGAATATCCCGGTGAGCGCGTCGTAGTTCGCCTTCCTGAACAAGTCCTGTATCGTGTTGGAGAGGTCCCCCAGCTCGTCGTCCCTCCCCGTCCCGTAGATCTGCCCTGCGCTGTCGTCATCCAGGCGCTCGAGGCTTGCGCTGATCTTCTCCAATGGGCTGAATATCAGCCTCTTCCCGGAAAAGCTTATGGCGACCGCGAACGAGACGAGTATGGCGAGCATGATCGCGAGCACGGGCACGAACGCATGGATCTCGATGAACGATATGGAGTCGTAGAGGATGACCGCCGACCAATCCGTGTGCCTGACCGGGACGACCGTCATGAACCTGTACGGGCCCGAACCCAGCTCGACCACGACGGGGTCCCCCGAATAATCGTAGAACCCGCCGTCCCCCATCGGGAAGGAGGCTATCACCTCGGCTATCGCGGGCATCCCTATGACGTCGTCCAGGTGGGCTGGGTCATCCCCGTATTGGTAGGCTCCGTCGGCGACGAGCAGGCTGTCCATGGTCACGTAGCCGTCGGCGTCCACTATGAGGCCGCGCATGTTGAGCGAGTCGTACTTCGAGAACAGCTCCCCGGCCACGTGGAAGAACTCCAGGCCCGTACAGATCACGCCTATGGGACTCCCGTCGTGGACCACCTTGTAGTTGATGAAGACGCGCTTCCTGTTGAGCTCATTGTCGATCCCCAGCCTGAGCGTGTACTCGCCGTCGGAGCCGGTGCACTCGAAGTACCAGCCGTCGTCCTCCTCCTCGCGGCTCAAGGGCCTGTCCAGCATCGCGAAACCCTCATCGGCCCTGGCCCTGTCGATCCGATACTCGTTCCTCGAGCCCTCGATCCCCACGTAGACGTTGTAGCTGTAGAGCATGTCTATTATCCCGAGCAGCTCCGCGAAGGCCTGGCTTTCCTTCTGCCCGTCCCACTCGTCCAGCAGCCAGCCCACGACGGCGGGGGAGCCCGCCGCCTTCGCCATGAGGCCGATCTCCTTCCTTATATGCGCGCTGAACGCCTCCGAGGAGCTGACGGCGTATCTTTCGGCGTTAGCTAGGGAGACCCTGTCTATGATGCCGTTGAAGGCGACGAGGAGCATCGCCAGGATCAGGACCAGCGAGGCGACGAACAGGAGGATGCTTATGTTGCGGAAGCGGGCCGATATCCTCCCCTTCCTGAACGCGGGCATATGGTGCCCGCCGCCGCCGCGCCTGCCTTCCATATCTATGCCCCACCCCGACCGGCGGTATGGCGGTAGCCGAATACGCCCTTATAGGGGCGCGCCCATAACGCCATGCAAAAATTACCACATCGCGGCCGCCAAATCAACGGCCCCAGGCCCCGTCCGCCAAGGCCTCCGCCCCGGCGTCCGCGGGCAGCAGCCCCCTGCCTTTCATCCAATCGTAGAATAGGAGCCATCTGTCACGGTCGATCAGGCCCCATTCGTCCTCGTAGTAAGACGCGCTCAGGACCTCCTGCGAGGCCAGGATGATGTCCAAGGAGACCTCGGGCGCGTATTTGTGCAGTATCACAGCCGCAGCCGCCGGGTTCTCCTTCGCATAGGCGAACCCCTTGCCGGAGGCCCTAAGGAACCTTTCGGCCAGGTCGCCGCCCACCTTCTCGGCGTTCATGATGAGGACCGGCGAATAGTAGTCGAAGGCGGGGCCCATGTCGCGGAAAGGGACGAAGCTGACGGCCACGCCGCTTAGGCCGGCGATCACGACGTCCCACCCCTCATAGACCCATACGGCGTCGTAGTCGCGCCTAAGCCCGGTCAGGGAGTCCATGGCCAGGTTCGGCACGAACTCCACCTTGGCTGGGTCGCCCCCGTCCAGCCTTACGCACTCCCGCACGATCTCGTCGTAGACGTCGACCTGCCAGCTGCCGAAACGCTTCCCTTCCAAGTCCCGGAACCGCGTTATGCCCGCCTCGGCCAACGACATGACCCCCCCGGCGTTGCGGTCGACTATGGACGCCACGGCCACGATCGGCAGCGGCTCCCCCGCGTTCGCGGCTATCAGCACCTCCTCCTGGAAGGAAATGCCGAACTCGGCCCTGCCCGCGGCGACCAAGGCGACCGCCCCGTCCTCGGGCGGCTGCATGACGGTCACCTCCATGCCCTCGTCCTCATAGAAACCCAGCTCCAGGGCCACGTAGAAGCCCGTATGGTTCGTGTTGGGGGTCCAGTCCAGCACCAGCGTCACCCTGTCCCCACCGCCCGCGCAGCCAATCAGCGCCAAGGGCAGGGCCGCCACGGCGATCGCGGCCGCCATCGCCGCCCATGCTTTACCCCCAGCCTTCCTAACCCTGACCATCGCCGCCCATGCCTTACCCCCAGCTTTCCTAGCCCTGACCATAGCCGCCCATGCCTTGGCCCTCGCCGCCCCGGCGCCCATGAGCCTCTCAAAGCCCCACACGCTCGATCACCCTCCCCTCCAGCTTCCTGACCGCGCCCATGGCCGCCAGGCTCACGACGGCGACGAACAGGATAACCGCGAACATCTTCCCGAACTCATATGACTTCCTGACGCGCGTCATGTAGACGCCCAGGCCCTTCGAGCCGCCCATCCACTCCGCCACCAGCGCGCCCACGAACGAATAAGTGACCGCGGTCCGGAGCGCCGTGAAAAATCCCCGCAGCCCCATGGGCACCTTCACGTGCACGAGCCCTTGCAGGTAGGTCCCCCCCATGACGCGCAGCTCATCCAGGTATTCGGGCCCTATGCCGCGGATCCCGTCCCTCACGTTCACCGCCACCGGGAAGAAGCACGTGAGCGTGACGAGGGCGACCTTCGGCGCCATGCCGAAGCCCAGCCATAGGACGAGCAGCGGCGCCATGGCCACGAACGGCACGGTTTGGCTCAGGACCAGCACCGGATGGAGCGCCTTCTCGAGGAAGGCGAACCTGTCCATCGCTATCGCGAACGCGTACCCCAGCGCGAAGCTGAGCGCCAGCCCCAAAAAGGCCTCCAGGACCGTATGGGCGCCGTGCTCGGCCAGGATGGGCAGCTCGGCCAGGAACTCCCCCGCCACCGCGGTCGGCGGCGGGAGCACGAACCTCTCGACGAGCCCCGCCGAGGAGGCCAGCTGCCAAGCCGCAAGGAGGCCCAGGACGACACTGTAAGGCTGCCACCTACCCTTGATGCTTGCCGACCTTTTCATCGATCCCCATCACCCCCCCGGAGGGGCCGTAGGCTATCTTGACGTACGACATAACGTGCCCCGCGCCCTCGCGCGCGCAGATGCGCAGGCACTCGCCTATCAGACCCATGCATTCCTCGAAGCCCCCCTCGACCGTCGTCTCGAAGGGTCCCACGAACGACCTCATCCCCGTCGACCGGATGTGCGCGATCACCTTGTCTATCGCGGCCAGCATGGGCCCTTCCTCCATGCTGGGCAGGACCTGTATCGCCACGCTGCATTCTTCCCTGCCGGTAAGCCCCCCGTCCCCCATGTCCCTTTCCCCCTTATGCTATCGGATTCCGCCCATACGACAATGAAACCGCCCCATCGGCGAATGGGGCGGAATAAAACAATAACCAGGTTCCCTACGTTGGCATTACCCAAATCAGGTGCGGTCGAGGCAGCCATGCCTCCTCTCAGCCCGCTCATCGTCCGCGGGCTCCCGAATATTCAGTTTTATGCGGGCCTAGGCCGGGCCTGGGCTCCGCGCGGGCTGCGCGTCCCTACCTGGGCTTCGCGCGCAAACCCTTGCCCCGCGCTCTTTTCCTGCCTTTGCGGTAGTCCAGCCACATGACCCATAGCGGGCTGCAGATGAACAGGGATGAGTATATGCCCGTGGTGAACCCCAATATGAGCGGTATCGTGAAGTCGACGAGGGACTGGATGTTGAAGGCCTTCGCGAACGCGAACACGATCGCCACCGTGACGATCGTCGTCGCCGACGTGTTGATGGTCCTCGTGAGCGACTGGTTGATGCTTTTGTTCACGATGTCCGCGCTCTCGGCTTTCGGCATCTTCCTCACGTTCTCCCTGACCCTGTCGTAGATGACGATGGTGTCGTTCGCCGAGTAGCCGAGTATGGTCAGTATCGCCGCGATGAACGAGTCGTTGATCGGGATCCGGAACAGGACGTAGAACGCTATGACTACGACCGCGTCGTGGAGCAGCCCCACGACGATCGTGACGCCCGCGGAGAAGCCGGAGGTCCTGCGGAACCGGATGGCGATGTATACTATTATCATGAGCGACGAGGCGGCGACCGCCATGATGCCGTTGTTCCTCATCTCATCGCCCATCGACGGGTCCACGTACTGGACGTTGATCTCGGTGTCCCTGTCCACGTGGAACCTCGCGTCGTCGTAGAAGGCGTCTATCAGCGCGCTCCTCTCTTCCCCCGTCAGGTCGCCCTCGCTCTTCGATATCTGGATGCGGAGCAGGGTGATGCCCTCCCCCGAGTATGCCTGGAGCTTTTGCACGGAGCAGCTCCTGCCGATGGCGTCCCTCACGAGCGCCTCGGCCTCCGCGGTCACGAAGTCCGCGTTGCGGATCTGGAACTCGAATATGGACCCCCCCTCGAACTGTATGTCGAGGTTGATCCCCATGAACGCGAACAGGATGAGCCCTATGGCCATGACCAGCGCCGAGGCCGCGAAGGAGTACCGCCTTTTGCCTATGAAGTCAATCACCGGCCTTCACCTCCCTCAGCCCGTATATCCCCGGCCTTTTCCTGATGGGCAGCCTGGTGGAGAACTCGAGGAAGACCCTGGTCGCCGTTATGGCCGTGAAGAGGTTGGCGGCTATCCCTATTCCCAGCGTCAGGGCGAACCCCTTGATCGGGCCG
>WRCU01000066.1 GCA_009783805.1 Oscillospiraceae bacterium | reverse complement strand
TTGAAGTCGATGGGGTAGATGCTGATCCTGCTGGGCGAGTCCAGGTCGACGACGCCCAGCCGCCTTAGGTTGGCGTCGAGCGTGGAGGTCGACAGCTCGGAATAGTCCAGGAGGAACGCCTCCCTCTCCTCCTCCGTCAACGTGTTCATGTACTGCCTAACCTCCTCGGGCAGGGACCCTTCGTCGATCGGGCCGGCGTCCGCGTCATCCGTCGCGAACGGCTTGCCCGTGATCACGTCCATGTTGGGCCTGTCAAGCTGGTCATTGACGATCTCGGAGGAGTTTATCCTGTCGACCAGGTACATGGTCAGGTCGTGGGTGTAGCAGATCACCCCGGTGATGGAGGCCATCTGGGTCCCGTCCTTAGGCCTGAGGATCCCCACGATCCTCAGCTCGAGCGCGTCGTCTATGACCTTGCCCATGAACGCGTCGTCCTTGGACATGTCGACCCATTTGCCGCCCTCGTAGGCGTAGTAGTCGGTGTTGGCCACGAGCCTGTAGCTGGTGCCCAATATCTCCTTGTAGGGGTAGCTCGTCGGGCTGGACTCGAATTCGGCCCCGGCCCGGATCGCCCTGATCATGTCCATCAGCTCCGACTGGTCCTTGAACCCGAGCGCATATAGGGCGAAGTCCGTCACCTCGTTGCGCTCGTCGACCGTGATGACGACCTCGTTCGCCCCCTTCGGCCAATCCCCCGCTATGACGTCGTACTGCGCCTCGAGCAGGGCCTTGTTGTCGATCATCTCCGACCATATGACCGAACCCCCGCCGGGCATCGAGCCCATGCCCCCCATGAGGCCGCCCCCGCCGCCGCCCTGCATGTACTGCAGGAAGGCCACGGGGTTTATCTGATTCACGCCGTCGGAGTGGTCCGGCGAGTAGACGTTCAGCCTCACGCCGTACCCGTACATGACGGAGTTCACCAAGCCGCCGATCCTGGCCTCGTTCTCCTCCAGGTGCCTCTTGAAGTCCCTCAGGTTGTTGCTCCTGACCTCCGATACCATGGACCCGATCATGTTGGTCATTATGTCGTTCGAGTAGACCATGTCGAGGCTATGGTCGTGCGCGTTCTGCCGGATCTTCCTCAGAGAGGAGATGATGGACTCGATGTCGGTGGTTTGGGCGTCTATCATGATCGGGTAGGTGGACAGCGCGTCCTCCTGGACCCGGTTGATGTATAGCTGGAACCCGTTTGAGAGCGAAAGGATCAACGCGATCCCTATGATGCCGATGCTCCCGGCGAAAGCGGTCATGAACGTGCGCGTCTTCTTCGTGAGGAGGTTGTTCCTGCTCAGGGAGAGGGCCGTGAGGAACGACATGGAGTTCCTCCGCTTCGCCCTGTCCCTCCCCCTCTTCCCCGGCATGGGCGCGGGGGCCTCGGGATCCCCCCCGTATGGGTTCGAGTCGTCCGTCACGAGGCCGTCGAGCAGCCGGATGGTCCTGGTCGAGTACTTTTCGGCGAGCTCCCTGTTATGCGTCACCATGATGATGAGCTTTTCCTTGGAGATCTCCTTGAGTATCTCCATGACCTGCTCGCTGGTCCCGGAGTCCAAGGCGCCCGTGGGCTCGTCGGCCATCAGTATCTCCGGGTTGTTGACCAGCGCCCTGGCTATCGCGACCCTCTGCATCTGCCCGCCCGAAATCTGGTTCGGCCGCTTGGTCAGCTGGTCGCCCAGCCCCACCCTCTCGAGCACGTCCACGGCCCTCCTGCGCCTCTCGGCCTTGGAGACGCCGGACAGCGTCAGGGCGAGCTCAACGTTGCTGAGCACGCTTTGGTGGGGGATAAGGTTGTAGTTCTGGAAGACGAACCCGACCGACCGGTTGCGGTAGACGTCCCAGTCCCTGTCGGAGAAGTACACCGTCGACTTGCCGTTTATGATGAGGTCGCCGCTGGTATACCTGTCGAGGCCGCCCAGGATGTTGAGCATGGTCGTCTTCCCGCACCCTGACGGCCCGAGCACGGCCACGAACTCGCTCTTCCTGAACTTCAGGTCGACGCCCCTCAAGGCGTTGACCGTCATCGTCCCCGTGAGGTAGTCCTTCTTTATGTCCTTGAAATGCAGCATACGGACCTCCAGGCGGTGATGTCCGCGGCCCGCCCCATCGGCTCTGGGCGGACTGCAACCATGAAAGTATACAGCCGCGCGGGCTCCCGAATTGTTAATAAACGGTGAATAATGGGCTGTCACGCATAGGGGATGGGACGCCCCGCATAAAAGGCGCCGTATCGGGGACGCCCATGCGGATGGGGCGGGGGTCCATTCGGGCCGTGCCCGGACTAACCAATAACAGGGGAGACAGGACTCGAACCTGCAACCTTCGGTTTTGGAGACCGCAACTCTACCATTGAGCCACTCCCCTATCAGCTTGTCTTTATATAGCATGCGGGCCCGGGTGTCAACCGCGGCGCGGATTGGGCGGCCATGCCGACCCTGCGCCCGCGCCAATTATGCTATCATTTGACGGTGGGCAAGGCTGGGGCCCGCGATTGCGAACCGCTAAAAAGAAGGGAACTTATCCATTGCCTACGGCCGACGCGGTCAAGCTGAGCGAGATCCTTAAGGGCGTAAGCCGCGACCCTTTCGCGGTGCTGGGCATGCACCACGTGACCGAGGGGACGGGCAAGGCCAAGAAAAAATGCGTCGCCATCCGCGCATATCTGCCGCGGGCGGAGGCGGTGACGGCAAAAGACGCGCAGACCGGCGAGACATTCGGGCTGAGCCCCGACCAAGGCGGAGAGGGGCTCTTTGAGGCCGTCATCAAGGACAGGAAGGAATTCTTCAGATATACGCTCGAGATAACATTCGATGACGGCGGCTCGTTCACGACGGCCGACCCGTACTGCTTCAAGCCGACCGTGTCCGAGCACGACGCCTACCTCTTCAACGAAGGCAGGCTGCATGGGCTGTACGGCACGCTGGGCGCCCATCCGACGGAATTGGAGGGCTTCCGGGGCACGCGGTTCTGCGTCTGGGCCCCGAACGCCAAGAGGGTCAGCGTCGTCGGCGACTTCAACGGATGGGACGGCCGCAGGCACCAGATGAGGATGATAGGGCTCTCCGGGCTCTGGGAGATATTCGTGCCTTTGGTCGGCGAAGGCGACCGCTACAAGTACGAGATACACTCCTTCGTCGACACGGTCTACCTGAAGTCCGACCCCGTCGCCTTCCAGGCGGAGCGGCCGCCGAGGACGGCCTCGGTCGTGTGCGGGTTGGGCGGGTATGAGTGGGGCGACGGTGATTGGATGGAGCGCCGTGAGGGGCAAAGGCCGCACAAGGGGCCCATGTCCATATATGAGGTGCACCTCGGCTCATGGGCGAGGACGCCGGAGGGCGGGTACCTGAGCTATGCGGACCTGGCTTCGGGGATCCTGCGCCACGTGCTCGACATGGGCTACACGCACATAGAGCTGATGCCCGTCTGCGAGCACCCGTTCGACGGCTCGTGGGGCTATCAGGTGACGGGGTTCTTCGCGGCCACGTCGCGCTACGGCACGCCTTGGGACTTCATGGCCTTCGTGGACGGGTTCCACCGCGCCGGCATAGGCGTCATCCTCGACTGGGTGCCCGCCCACTTCCCGAAGGACGCCGCGGGGCTGGCCCGGTTCGACGGCACGGCGCTGTACGAGCACCATGACTGGCGGCTGGGTGAGCACAGGCAGTGGGGCACGCACGTCTTCAACTTCGGGAGGAGGGAGGTGAGGGACTTCCTCGTCTCGAACGCCCTCTTCTGGCTCGAGGCGTACCATCTGGACGGGCTGCGCGTGGACGCGGTCTCCACCATGCTGTACCTGGACCACCAGAAGAGGCCGGGGGAATGGCTGCCGAACAAATGGGGGGGCAAGGAGAACCTGGACGCCATAGAGTTCCTGAGGGAGCTCAACGTGGCCGTGTTCGGGCGGTTCAAGGGCGTCATCATGGCCGCGGAGGAGTCCACGGCCTGGGGCGGCGTCACCAGGCCCACCTATCTGGGCGGGCTGGGGTTCTCATTCAAGTGGAACATGGGATGGATGAACGACTTCCTTAAATACCTGGCCTTGGACCCCATCCACCGCAAGTACAACCATAACCTGGTCACGTTCTCGATCATGTACGCGATGGACGAGAACTTCATCCTCGTCCTCTCGCACGACGAGGTGGTGCACGGCAAGCGTTCCATGCTCGAGAAGGTGCGCGGCGACTACTGGCAGCGGTTCGCCACGGTGAGGGCGGCCTACGCGTTCATGTTCGGGCACCCCGGGAAAAAGCTCCTCTTCATGGGCAACGACATAGGCCACTTCATAGAGTGGAACTACGCCGAAAGCCTGGATTGGCACCTGCTGGGGTATGAGATGCACGGAAAATTCGCCGGCTACATGCGGGAGCTGCTCCATATGTACAAGGACAGCAGGCCCATGTACGAGATGGACGGCAGCTACGAGGGGTTTGAGTGGATAGACTGCAACAACGCGGACGACAGCGTGGTCTCGTTCATGCGCATGGCCGAGGACCGCGGCGACCTGCTGGTCTTCATATGCAACTTCACGCCCGTCGTCCATAGGGGGTACAGGGTGGGCCTGCCCCGCGGGGGCAGGTACGTGGAGGCGCTGAACTCCGATGACGCGAGGTTCGGGGGCAGCGGGGTCACGAACGGGGATGTATGGGCCGAGGGATGGGGCATACACGGACGCGCGCATTCCGCGGCCATAGACGTGCCGCCCTTGGGGGCGGTGATACTTAGGCCCGCCTGAAAGGAAGGCCGGGCAGAGGCGTGGGAGGTCCGAACGGGGCTGGATGGTCAGGTGCATATTCGTCGACGGTGACGCCGGGCGCGTCGACGCCGTAAAAAAGGTGTTGGGGGAGCTGGGCGGGGCCACGTGCGTAAGGGAGTACGGCTCCATCGAGGCGGCCTCCGACCCCATCATGACAGATGAGGCCGACCTGGTCTTCATCGCGGATGACCCCGCGCGGGAAGGGGCGGCCTCGGCACTGGGCGAGGCGCTTTCCCTGAGGCGGAACGGCCCGTTCATCATCTACCTGGGCGCGGACGCCAAGGGCGCGCCGAAAGGCCCTGCGAGCGGCGGCATACGCTTGGCCAGGCCATACGGCAGGCAAAGGCTGGGCGACATCATGGCCGTGGTGGAGACGATCGCGCGCAGGAGGGCCGCCGCCGCCGAAAGGGGCAGGCTGGCCGGCGGGGGCGCCCCGGCCCAAAGGGCCGGGGCGGAGGCGGGCGGCGCCGGGCATAGGGAGGCAGAGAGGGTGAGCCTCCTGAGAAGAGGCTACATAGCGTCGCATGACAAGTCCAAGTACGTGCTTCACAGGCTCAGCGACGTGGCGTACTTCACCGTCGAAGAAAGGAGCGTCTTCATGCGCACGGCCGCCGGCTCCTACAGGATGCCGCAGACCATGGGTTCGCTGGAGAGGATGCTGGGGGGCAGCGGGTTCATAAGGTGCCACAAGTCGTTCCTGGTGAACCTGAGCCACATAGAGAGCGTGGACGTATGGTTCAACCAGACGTTCCTGATCAACATAAAAGGCACCAAGGAGAGGATCCCGGTCGGGGGTACCTACTATAAAAGCTTTAAGGACATCATATCGACGGACGGCTGACCGCTTCGTGGGTCGTGAAAATGGGTGCGGGGGAAGGCGGGGGCTTAATGAGGATAAACGTTTTCGGCAGGTTCGACGTGAGGGTGGAGGGCAAGTCGATACTCAGCGGCACGGGTGAGCAGACGGTGGGCATGCTGCGCTTCCTCATGGCGCGCAGGCTGTCGCCTGACATAGGCGAGGACGAGTATAAGGAGTCGCCCGAACCTGCGGGGCCGAAGGGCAGGAGGCCCGCCAAGGGCCTTCGCGCCAGGCTAATGGAGCTCTTCGCCTATAACAACAGTTTTAAGAGGGATTTTTCCGGGTTGGTAGAGGTCCCGTACGAGGCGGGCTCGCATATCTGGCTCTCCGAGGACGTGGAGGTCGACGCGGAGGAGCTGGACGGCCTATGCGCCTCGGCGGACTCGGAGAAGGACCCATATAGGCTGGCGGACCTGATGGGCGGGCTGCTGGAGGTCTATGCGGGCTGGTTCATGGAGTCCAACGGGGAGGCGTGGGTCCTCAAGCTGAGGGAGAGGTACCATGCCAGGTTCATCGCGGCCTCCGCGGTGATACTGACCAGGCTGCGCGACCTAGGCAGGCATTCCGAGGTATGCGCGTACTGTGAGAGGATATTCAGGCTCGACGAGTTGGACGAGTCGATAAACGCCTTATACGTGAACGCGCTTATCGAGTGCGGGAAACTCACGTTCGCCAGGGAGAGGTGCGCCTTTTTGGAGGATAGGCTGGCCCACATGGGCGGGCTGCCCCAGAGGGTCAGGGAGTTGATGGACGGGATCAAGTCCGTCGGGGTCGGGGACGCGGCGGCCGTCGAAGGCTTCGGCGAGGGGGATGGGCCGGCGCTCAACAAGCGCATGATAAAGAGCCTCATCGTGGACGCCGTCAAGGAGTACATGGTCAGTGAGGGCACCAAGTACTCCATCGCGATCATAAAGGTGGACCTGATAGGCGAGGCGGCTGAGGGCGACTGCCATAGGGAGATGGAGGACGTGAAGAAGAATCTGGCGGTCTCGCTGGAATACGTGCTGAGGCGCAACGACATGTACGTGATACATGAGGACGGGCTGGCGGTGGCCGTGCTCTCCGACGCCAGGCCCGACTTCTTCAGCAACATATGCGGCAGGATCAAGAATACCTTCCTCAGCGGCGTGGGCGGCGAGGGAAGGCACTCAATGAAGATCGACATCCTTCCGGCGACGAAGCTAGGTTAACGGCGCGTTGCAGAATCATGGCGTGATTTACCGTTTTCTTACAATATTATTTTCGTTATGGTGAAAGCCTTGCGCGGTGCTATAATGCGATTGCGGATATCTTTCGACGTTTTCGTAACGCATCATGTTTCGTAAAGGGGAATCCAAATGAAGGTTAAACTGAAAAACAAGGGGTGGAGGAGGAACCTGTCGCTGCTGGTCGTCGCCGCTATGCTGACGGCCATAGCCATACCGATACTAGTCATGGCATCGGACGAGCCTGTAGCGGTATACCTTTCAAACAGTGTTAGTTTCCATTGCGGAACCGGTAATAGCGGAGGTGCAAACGTTAGCGGGGAAATTGAAAAACTGGATTTAAAACCTAAATGGTTGGCTAACGAACCTAAGCTTGAAAGTAATTTCCTGCGGTTAAAGAAAATCACGGATATTATGTGGGTTTTGGATGACGTGCATAACCGCACTTTTGTATGTCCATGCAAAAGGACCGATTGGGTTTCGTTCAGTAATAGTAATGGCGTCTTCAATGGGGCCAACATACAGCTAAGGCACCCTTCTACACCTTTACCGACACCTACGCCGCCGCCGGAGACATCCACACCACCGCCGGTCGAGACATCCACACCACCGCCGATCGAGACACCTACGACGACGCCCACGCCGCCGCCAGCCGAGACGCCAACACCGACACCGACACCGCCGGCCGAGACGCCAACACCGACACCGACACCGCCGGCCGAGACGCCAACACCGACACCGACACCGCCGGCCG
>WRCU01000065.1 GCA_009783805.1 Oscillospiraceae bacterium | reverse complement strand
CGTCGAACTGGAAAACAGATCCGCCTACCCCACCCCCTGCCGCTTGGAGGCGGCCATATACGGCATGGACGGGGAGGAGGTCGGCTCGGTCCGCACGGACCTCGAGGCCAAGGGATGGGGCCGCACGGACGGGGCGCTGACGGTCAGCCTCAGGGGATGCAGGCTTTGGTCGCCCGATGACCCGTACCTATACAAGGCCGTAACCACGGTGAGCGTGGGCGGGGGCCCGGCTGACCGTACGGAGACCGCGTTCGGGATAAGGGGCGCGCGGTTCGACCCCGACGAGGGATTCATCCTGAACGGGAAGGCCGTGAAGCTCAAGGGAGTGTGCTGCCACCAGGACCATGCGGGCGTCGGGATAGGCGTCCCAGACGCCGTGAACGAGTACCGGATCAGGCGGCTCAAGGAGATGGGCTGCAACGCCTACCGCTGCGCGCACCACCCGCCTTCATCCGCGCTCCTGGACATATGCGACCGCCTGGGCATGCTCGTGATGGACGAGACGCGGCTCCTCAGCTCCGGCGAGGGCCCGATAGGCGAGCTGCGGTCCATGGTCAGGAGGGACAGGAACCACCCGTCGGTCGTCATATGGTCTTTGGGCAACGAGGAGTTCCATATCCAGAAGAAGGCGAGCGCCGTCCGCATCATGGGGACGCTCACCGATGAGGTGAGGGCCCTGGACCCGACGAGGCCGGTCACCCTGGCCGTGGTCTTCCTGGACGACAAGGGCTGGACCGAGGGGCTGGATGAGGCGATGCTCCCACTGTGCGGGGGGCTTGAGGTGATGGGCTTCAACTACACCCACGCGTTTTGGGACAAGTATAGGGAGGCGTTCCCGAGGCAGCCTATCGTAGTCACGGAGGCCTCGTCTGGGCTGCGCACGCGCGGCGGCTACGCAAGCGACGAAGGGCGATGCGTCGTCTTCGCCATGGGCGAGGCCAAGCCGGAGAGCCGCCACGCCGAGGAACAGTGGAAGGCCGTCGCCGAAAGCCCGTACATGTCCGGGATCTTCCTGTGGACGGGCTTCGACTATAGGGGGGAGCCCGTGCCGTGCACCTGGCCGGCGGTCAGCTCCCAGTTCGGCGTCATGGACACGTGCGGCTTCGCCAAGGACAACTTCTTCTATTACAAGTCATGGTGGTCGGACGAGGCCGTGCTGCACATATTCCCGCATTGGGACTGGCCGGGCTGTGAGGGGCGGCCCATCGACGTCTACTGCTACTCGAACTGCGGCGAGGTCGAGCTCTTCGTCAACGGCAGGTCTCAGGGCAGGAAGGCCATGGAACGGAACTGTCTCCTGAAGTGGGAGGGCGTGGCGTACGAGCCGGGCGTCCTGCGCGCCGAGGGGGTCAGGGGAGGCGTTAAATTAGCGTGCGAGCGGCGCACCTCCGGCGCTCCGGCCAGGGTCATGGTCACGCCCGAAAGGGCGAGGCTGAAGGCCGACGGTCAGGACGTCTCCATGGTGACCGTCAGCGTCGTCGACGAAGGCGGGGCGGTCGTCCCGACGGCCGGCAACTTGATACGCTTCGAGGTGGGGGGTGAGGGCAGGCTGCTCGGGACGGGCAACGGGGACCCCGCCGACCACATGCCGGACAGGGGGGGATGCCGCAGGGCCTACTGCGGTTTGGCGCAGATCATAGTGCAGGCCGGGACCAAGGCGGGAACGGTCAGGATACTAGCCCATGCCGACGGCCTATATCCGGGCGAGGCGTCCATCGAGGCGCACGCGTGACGGATGAGCCGGATATGGGCCGTGATGGGATAGTCCATAAAAGCATCCGGGTTACTTGCCATCAGATTCTTTATGATGGATTTACCAATATTGGGTTGAGCTATTATGGACGTAACGTCCATATTTTTTGACGACTATAGCAATTCAGTCTATATTTATGAGCATTATCGGAGGCAAACCATATGGGGCGAAAGTCCGTCGCCATACTGCCCGGCACGCAGGATATACTCATCGCGATGGGTGGGCAAATAAAGTTGGCCAGGCTCAGACGCGGCATATCCGCCGGATTGGCGGCCGAGAGGGCGGGGATCAGCAGGGCCACGCTCTGGGCGGTGGAGAGAGGTTCGCCCTCGGTCTCCATCGGAATGTACGCCGCCGCCCTGCACGCCCTCAACGGCATGGATCGGGACTTGATGCTGGTCGCGAAGGACGACGAGCTGGGGCGAAGCCTGCAGGACCTGGGCATGCTGACGCGGAGGCGGGCCCCAAGGAAATGAGGTGAGGGATACGCCTGCGGACGAGAGGACGGTCCATGTATACGCGGGATGGGGCGAAGGCAAGCCTAGGATCATCGGCAGGCTATATTCCTCCTTGATACGCGGCAAAGGGCTTACGGCCTTTGAGCATGACGGGGAATGGCTGCGCTCCTCATGTTCGGGGATCACGCTCGACCCCGAGCTTCGCCTCCGCGAAGGAAGGCAATACGCTGACGGCAAGCCCATGTTCGGCTTTATCTCCGACTCATGCCCCGACCGATGGGGAAGGCTCCTCATGAATCGTCGGGAGGCTGTCCAAGCTAGGGACGATGGGCGAAAGCCCCGCGCCCTAACGGAAGCGGATTACCTGCTCGGCGTCTATGACGAGGCCAGGATGGGCGCTTTGCGATTCGCATTGGAGGAAGGCGGAGCGTTCCTTTCGGCGGACGAAAGCCTGTGCGCCCCTCCCTGGACCACGGTCCGCGCGTTGGAAGCGGCTTCATCGGCCTTTGAAAGGGATGAATCGGGGCTGGACCGAAGATGGCTGAGCCAGCTCATAGCTCCGGGATCCTCACTAGGAGGGGCGCGGCCCAAGGCTTCCGTGATGGCCCCCGACGGCTCTCTATGGATCGCGAAGTTCCCGTCCAAGCATGATGAATGGGATACGGGGGCATGGGAGATGGTGGCGCACGAATTGGCCGCCGAATGTGGGTTGGACGTCCCCGAAGCCAAGCTTGAAGCGTATTCCGGCAATGGCGGCACGTACCTGGCAAAAAGATTCGACAGGGACGGTGGGTCTAGGATCCATTTCGCATCGGCCATGACCATGCTCGGGATGGCGGACGGAAACGCCGATGGGGCGGGCTACCTGGACATAGCCGCTTTCATTAAGGCGGACGGGGCTTCGCCTAGCCGGGACCTAAGGGAGCTATGGCGGCGGATCGTCTTTTCCATGGCCGTCTCAAACACGGACGACCACCTCCGAAACCACGGTTTCTTGCTTACCAAGGCTGGGTGGGCGTTGTCGCCCATGTACGACGTGAACCCGAATATATACGGTGACTCCCTTTCGCTTAACGTCAGCCGGCATGATGGGACCATGGAACCTGACATAGCGGTTGGGACGGCCCGGCATTACGGTATAGGGGAAGCCGAGGCCAAGGTGATGGCCGAGGAGATCCGTGGGACGGTAGGGTCGAGATGGCGGATGATCGCGACCGAGCACGGGTTAGGCAGGGATGCGATAAGGCGCATGGAGCCGGCGTTTGGGTGAATGCATAATGTTGCAACATTATTCTATGATGCTTAGGATAATTATCGATCTAGGATTTATCATCAATTTATTGCTTACTTTATTAATCGATTTATGGGTATCTGTATATATCTCCCACTTATACTCCTTCGGCAACGCCGGCAGTTCCATGGTCCTCTCCTCCCAATGCATGTTCATCGCGATGAAAACCACGTCATCCCTGTTATCATCGTCCTTTCCCGCGAACATGATCCCGACCGTGCGGCAATCGTCCTCATAGGCGATCGACCATGGGCGGCTGCCGTGGAAGCTGACCTCCGGAAATCCGAAGGAGCAGGGGGCCGTCCTCTTCCTCACGACGGGGTGCGCCTTCCTGAAGGCTATCATCCTCTTGAAGAAGCCGTGCATGTCGGCGTTCCTCGTGACCAGGCCCCAATCGAGCCAGGAGATGAGGTTGTCCTGGCAGTAGGGGTTGTTGTTGCCGAATTGGGTGTTGCAAAACTCGTCCCCCGCGACGAACATGGGCGTCCCCCGGCTGCATAGGAGGATGGCGCACGCGTTGCGCATGAGCCTGCGCCGCAGGGCGTTTATCTCCGGGTCGTCCGTCTCGCCCTCGACGCCGCAGTTCCAGCTGCGGTCGTCATCGGTGCCGTCGGCCCCGTCCCATCCGTTCACATGGTTGTGCTTGCGGCCGTTTGAGTACAGGTCGTTCAAGGTGAAGCCGTCATGGCAGGTTATGAAGTTAACCGATGCCTGGCTGCCCCGCTCCATCGGGCAGTAGATGTCCTCAGACCCCGATATTCGCTGCAGAGCGGTCGAGGTGAACCCATGGTCGCCCTTGAGGAACGAGCGCATGTCGTCGCGGTACCTGCCGTTCCACTCGGCCCAGCGGCTCCAGGCCGGGAAGCTGCCCACCTGGTAGAGCCCGCCGGCGTCCCACGCCTCTGCTATGAGCTTAACGCCGCTCAGGATCGGGTCGAAGGCCAGCGAGTGGAGCAGCGGGGGGCTGCTCATGGGCGTGCTGTCCTCGTTGCGGCCGAGGATGGAGGCGAGGTCGAAGCGGAACCCGTCCACCCTGTAATTCACCACCCAATACCTGAGGCACTCGAGTATGAACTGCCGGACGATGGGGTGGTTGCAGTTGAGGGTGTTCCCGCAGCCGCTGAAGTTGTGGTACAGGCCGTCGGGCTTGAGCATGTAGTATATGTTGTTGTCTATGCCCTTGAAGGAAAATATGTGGTCGTCCTCGTCGCCCTCGGCCGTGTGGTTGAAGACGACGTCCAGTATGACCTCGATGCCGCTCTCCTTAAGGGCCCTAATCAGCCGCTTCAACTCGTAGCCTTCCCTGTTGTGCTCCGTGGCCGCGGCGTATGAGGTGTTCGGAGAAAAGAAGCATACGGGGTTGTAGCCCCAGTAGTCGATCAGCTCATTGCCCTCGTGCTCCCGCGCGTCCAATGTCTCGTCGAACTCGAACACGGGCATAAGCTCCACGGCGTTGACGCCCAGGTCCAAGAGGTAGGGTATCTTCTCGATGAGGCCGTCGAAGGTGCCGGGGTTCGCCACGCCTGAGCTGGAGTGCTTGGTGAAGCCCCGGACGTGCAGCTCGTAGATGATGAGGTCGGACATGGGTATGCGCGGGGAGGCCATGTCGCCCCAGTCGAAGTCGTCCAAGACCACGCGGGCCTTGTACGGGCCGGCCTTCCTCCTTCCCCAGACGCTCTGCCCGGCCACGGCCTTGGCGTACGGGTCGAGGATCATCCTAGCGGGGTCGAACAATAGGCCTCTGCCCGGGTCGTACGGCCCGTCGAAGCGGTAGGCGTACTCATATTCGTATATGTCCAGGCCGAACACTATCATCGAGTAGACCTGCCCGATCCTGTAGTGGTCGGGGAATCGGATCACGGCGGCGGGCCCCTTCTCGCCGCGCCTGAAGAGGACCAGCTCGCAGGAGGTGGCCCCCACCGAGAGGACGGTGAAGTTGACGCCGCAGGGGATGGCGGTCGCGCCGTTTATGTCGTAGAAGCCCGGGCGGATCTCATAGCCGCCCACCTTATCAAGGGGCTGAAGGTTGAACCTTTGGGATTGGGCGGAGGGCGGGGATTCCGGTCCCTGCCTGACCGGCCCTTGCTTAACTGGCGCTATAATTCCGTCCGGAATGGCTTCCACCTCCCTGCGTATTGCGGCCGTCCCCTATCCTAGGGTCGCCGCGGCTTCCCTGACCCTTTCCGGGGCCTTGACGCCGAACGGGCACCTGGCTTCGCAATGGCCGCATTCGGTGCAGGGTTCGGCCTTTTCGGAAATCGCCTTATAACGCTCCCTGACCGTCGGCGGCACCCCGGAAGGGTCCGCCTTGGCGACGTCCAGCAGCCTTATCGTGGACGCCACGTCTATCCTAGACGGGCATGGCTGGCAGTGGCCGCAGTAGTAGCAGGCCCCGCGCGCCGCGCGCCCGAACGAGCCGAGGGCCCCCGCGTAGTCGCGCTCATCATCGCCCGCCCCCACGTAGCGCGTGGCCTCCCTCACCTCGGCGGCGCTCCTGCATCCCACGAGGGCGCTGGACACGGCGGGCCTGGTCAGGGCGTAGTGGACGCATTGGGCCACGGTGAGCGGGGCGCCGAAAGGCGAGAGGTCGGCCGAGAGCAGCCTGCCCGCGCCGAGCGGCTTCATGGCCGTGATGCCGACGCCCAGCGAATCGCACAGGGCGTACAGCTCCGCCCTGGCGGGGTCGGCATAAAGCGAGCCGCCCTCCCCGAACCCCTTCTCCAGCACCGCGAAGACGTCCCCGCCCGTCGGGACGGAGTCGAAAGCCGGGTTGACGCTGAACATCATGAGCTCCGGCAAGCCGGTCCGCACGGCCTTCATGGCAACGGACGGGACATGGGAGGAAAAGCCTATGTGCGATATGTCGCCTTTTTCCCTAAGCCTGAGGGCATAGTCGGCGACCCCGCCGTCCATGACCTTGGCCAGCTCATCGTCCGTGTCCATGTAAAACAACATCCCCAGCTCGATGTGCCCGCCGCATATGCGTAGGTGATCCTCGAAGAAGCGCTTGACGACCGGAAGGTCGCGGCTGATGTCGTACTGGCTGTTTATGTCGGTGGACCCTATGTGGCCCTGGATCATGACTTCGTTGCGCCTGCCCCCCAGCGCCTTGGCGATGTGGCCGCGCACCTCGGCGCCCGGCATGAAGACGTCGAGTATGTTGACGCCTCGGTCGAGGGCCTCGCCCACCGTCTCCGCCACCTGGGCGTACGGCTTGCCGTCCAGGTGCTCGCATCCCAGCCCCACGACGCTTACGTTCCTGCCGGTCCTGCCCAATGGGCGGTATTCCAAACGCCTCACCCCTTCCGTCCGATGCTGGGCCCATCATACCATGGGCTGCCCTTATTTCCAAATAATTCCGTATAAATCAAAATTATTCCGCCATCAAAAAGCCGCGTCCATGCTATATGGGCGGGCGCGTTCGTGACGCATCCCGACGATTTACCCCCGCGTAGCTGTGTGCTAAGATTCACGGTGACCCCGCCTATGCGCCGCCGCCCTAAGTCATGGGCGCATCCGCGCGCGGCAGGCGGGGAAAAAGCGGACTCGGCCCTAAGGGCCGGTCACGACCGATGGGGGTAGCGCTTGATGGACGTATTGGGACCGATCCTGGGAAGATGCCCCGGCCTGACCCAGACATACTGGGGGACCAGGGCCTACAGCCAGCTGCAGTACGCGGCCAACCTGGACAAGGGCCGCGAGGAGGTCAAAAAGGCCTCGGCGATCCTGCTCGAAGGGTACGAGGCGGACAAGACGGTGACCGAGAAGGTCGGCAAGGCGGTCGAGGCCGCGCTGCTGCCCATGTCGGGCGAGGCGAAGAAGATAGAGGTCCTTTGCATGGCCCACGCGCACATCGACATGAACTGGATGTGGCGCTACGACGAGACCGTCAGCATCACGCTGGACACCTTCAGGACCATGCTGCAGCTGATGGACGAGTACCCGCAGTATACGTTCTCGCAGTCGCAGGCCTCCGTCTATGAGATAGTCGAAAAACACGATAGGGAGATGCTGGAGAGGATCAAGGCCAGGGTCAAGGAAGGCCGCTGGGAGGTCACGGCGTCGCATTGGGTCGAGGCCGACAAAAACATGCCCAGCGCCGAGAGCTTCGCCAGGCACCT
>WRCU01000064.1 GCA_009783805.1 Oscillospiraceae bacterium | reverse complement strand
TCCTCGCAATGACGGGCATAAGGGCGAGGGCGGGATTGCTTCGTCGCAGGCGCTCCTCGCAATGACGGGCATAAGGGCGAGGGCGGGATTGCTTCGTCGCAGGCGCTCCTCGCAATGACGGGCATAAGGGCGAGGGCGGGATTGCTTCGTCGCTGGCGCTCCTCGCAATGACGGGCATAAGGGCGAGGGCGGGATTGCTTCGTCGCAGGCGCTCCTCGCAATGACGGGCATAAGGGCGAGGGCGGGATTGCTTCGTCGCAGGCGCTCCTCGCATTGACGGGTTAGATCCTAGGCGCTGCGATCCGTTACACGGCGAGGTCCTTGTAGTAGACGGTCCTGTATATGATCGAGGCTGCCTCCGCCAAGGTGGCCTTGGCGCCCGGGGATAGGTAGCTCACGCCGCCGACCTGCCTATAGTTGATTATCTTTTCGCCGATGAGGGTCGCCATGGCGTCCCTGGCGTAGGCCGCGACGGATGCGGCATCGGAGAAGCCGCGAAAGGCGACGTCCGGGCCATGCGAGTTCACGGCCTTCCCGGCCGAGTTAAGGGTCCGCATGGTCAGAAGGGCCATGTCCTGCCTAGTCAGCGGGTCGTCGGGTCTGAACGCGTTGCCGGCCCCGCCCTTGGCTATGCCTATGATCCGCGCCGTCATTATGTGCCTATAATATGGGTGCGTCGGCGGCACGTCCGCGAAGCTGCCCACCGCCACCCTCTCCAGGCCGAAGGCCGTCATGAGCATGCCGACGAATTCGCCCTTGGTCAGGGCCCTCTCGGGGTCCAGGCGGCTACCGGCCCCCAAGGCTATGACCTTGTTCTCATATAGGCATATAAACGCCTGGTACGCCCAATAGTCCGAGTAGATCCCGGCGATGGGCCGCAGCGTGGGCATCCTGACCTGCGCCTCGTTCGAGCCCATCTGCACTTTTGCCTCGTTCACGGCCGCCACCCGGTACACGTAGGCGTTGTTCGCGGTCACGCCCTCGTCGAAGTACGTCGTCTCGTTCGCCCCCACGCGCGCTATCTCACGGAACTGGCCCTGCGTGGCGCCCCTCCTCTGGACGGAGAAGTATATCTCGTCGTTCGAGTTGTCGTTCCAGGTCAGGCGCAGCTGCGACGAGGAGACGGGAACGGCGCGCAGGTTCGTCGGGGGGTTTGAGTAGCCCGTTATCACCTCTATGGTTTCCGAGTACGCGACGGACCTGTCGGCGTTGTTGAATACCCTGACCCTATATTGGTAGTTGACGAACGGCGCAAGGCTGGAGTCGGTATATGAGGACGCCTTGGGCGGCAGGGACACGATCTCCCGCCAGCCGAGCCCGTCGGGGCCCATCCGCTCGACCGCGTAGCCCGTCTCCTCGGTCTCCACGTTGGTCCAGGTGAGGCTGACGCGCCTGTCCTCCACGTAGGAGGACCTCAGGTTTATCGGCGGCCTCATCGCGGTGACCCTCGTCGTCGCGACGGCGGAGAACGGTGAGTATATGGACAGCAGCCTGTTCACGGCCTTCACCTTATAGCTGTACGTGACCCCGGGCTCGACCGCCTCGTCCACATAGTGCGTCGAGTCCTTCGAAACCTCCGCTATGACGCGCCATATGGTTCCGGAAGTCCTTCGCCATACCTCATAGTTCGACTCCCGCAGGGTCCTGTCGATCCAGGTCACGTGCGCCGCGCCGTCCTGCGTGTAGGCGCGGATTTCCGAGGCCTCCTCCAGCGTCAGTACCGATATGGGGAACTCCGCGGACCAATTGGAAACGTTGTCGAACAGGACCCCGGCGCCCTCGTTGACCGCCCGCACCCTGTAAACGTACTTGAGGCCCGGGGTGAGGCCGTAATCCGTCAGCTCCATGGCCGTCGGCGAGACGACGAACCTCGTCCACGCGTCGGTCCCGGAGACTTTCCTCTCGACTTCGAAGTACGTGACCGCGCCGCTCGCATACTCCCAGGATATATAGACGTCCGAGACGGACAGGGCGTGGCCGCTTACGCCGACGGGCTCGGTGATCCTGGTCGTCGCCAGGACCCCGGTGGTCGCGTCCGGCGAGTCGGTCGAGTAGACGTTGTCCTCCATCATGCTGCACACCTTGTAAAAATACCTGGTGTTCGGGCTAAGGCCGGTGTCCTCGTAATGGTTCTGCCCCTTTGCGACGATGGCCACTACGGCCCACTCGCCGCCCGCGGCCCTCCTTTGGACCACGGTATGGAAGATCCTGCTGTCGTCGTACTCCCACTCGAGGTCGACGCGCGTGTCCGAGAACGGGACGGCGACCAGGGCGGTCGGCCTGGTGAGGGCGGACGTGGACGTGGAGACGTAGCCGGTCAGGTCGTGCCTGGCCGTGCTGCCGGAAAAGTAGTAGAGGACCTTGTATGTGTACGTCCTGCCGGCGCTGACCGTGAAGTCGTTGTATGAGTAGGTCATCGCCGGCACGTAGAAGTTGGAGCTGAACCCCAGGTCGTCCGTCCGGGCGACTATGTAGCCGCCCTCGCCGGTGACGGCCTTCTCCCAACGCACCTCGATCGAGGTGTACGAGAGGATCGTGAGCCTGAGCCTGGACGGCGGCTGCGATGACGCGGGGGACGCGGCCGCAAAGGGCGCCGCGAGGCTCAGGAGGCAGGCGAGGGCGATGGGCAGGGCCGCCGCGCGGACAAAGCGCCTGGCCTTGGGTATATGTTCGTTTGCCTTTACGCCGCCTGTCATGCCGGGCTCCTTCGCATGGGTGTATGGTCAAGCCTTCTATGGCGGGCGATGGTTCCGCCGCCTTACATGATTATCGGCAGATTGCGCCCCCGCCGCCATTCGCCGCATGCTATCGTGCCCGGCGCACGCCCTTGGTTTTACGATCAGCCTATGATGAACCTACGATGAACCTACGATGGACCTACGATGAACCTCTGATGAACCTCATGGCCTTCCGCATGTCCGCCGCGGGGTTCAACTCCAGGATCCGTCCTTTTATTTTTTCGGCGGCCTCAGCCGGGTCGATGCCCGACGCCTCATTCATTAACCCTTCACCCCAGAATGATTCGACCGTGCCGAAGACGGTGTATGAGAAGCCGTACTCTTCGCCCTTCCCCGAAACCTTATGGCCGATCTTACATATGGTGAGGAACATCCTCATCTGCAGCTCGGTCAGGGCGCCCTCGACCTTTGGGCCGTCCTCCCGCCTGAACCCGGCCACCCGCTTTATGTCCTGGAGCGTAAGCCGGCCGCCCTCGGCCACGGCGTCATGGACGCGCTTGGATAGGTGGCTGAGCGTGCCCTTGGCGTACTCCTCCCCGAACGTCAGCCCGCCGCGCCGCGCGGCCAAGAAGTACGGGTACCATTCCTTGGTTATGTACCCCGCCTTTCGGTTGAAGACCTTGGCGTATGCGACGTCGTCCCGCTCGGCCAGCACGCGGATGCGCCAACGCCAAGGGTCCCTGTCCGGGTCGCCGGAGAACCAGGCCACCCCCGTCTCCTCATCGGCGCCCCAGCCGAACCGGAACAGGCCGAAGACGCCGTCGTCCTTGCCGCCGACCGCGCCTGAGAAGCCCGCCTTCATCAACTCGCCGCAGAACTCACCGTAGCTCCTTACCATTCGGCCCCCCCGACCTATGCGGCTCCTCGACCCATACGGCTCCTTGACCTATGCGGCTCCCCGACTTATGCGGCCCCCCGACCCATACGGATTCCGTTCCAAACGGCCTTCCGGTTTAACCGGACCTGTCCCGCCCGCGCCTGCCGACGGCGGCCTCATACGCCAGGATGGTGGTGGCGACGGCCACGTTGAGCGAGTCGCATATGCCCCGCATGGGGATGGACACGAGGCTCGCGCCGGGGTATGAGTACCAGGCCTTGCCGATGCCGTACCTCTCGCTGCCGGACACTATCGCCGTCCTGCCCTCATAGCCGTACTCGCGGTAGGTCCGCTCCGCCCTCGTGTCGGCGAGGTACGCCCGGTACCCCTTCCCCGCCAGCCAGCGGATCGCGTCGCCTGGGTCGTCCCACTCGACGATGGGGACCTTGAAGCAGGCGCCCATGCTTCCCCGGACCACCTTAGGGTGGCTGACCCGGGCACGCTTGTTGCATATGAAAACCCCGTCCGCGCCGGCCCCGTCCGCGGACCTCAGGATGGTGCCTATGTTGCCGGGTATCTCTATGCCGTCGAGGACCAGTATCAACGACTCCGCGCCGACGGCGAGGTCGTCGGGGCCCCAACGGGGCATCCGGCATATGGAAACCAAACCGTTCGGCTCGTCCCGCTCGGCGATCCTATGGAAAACCTTCTCGGAAAGGACGTACACGTCCTCGGCCAATGAACAGTACCGCTCGGTGAGGGCCAAGGCCTCGGGGCTATGCACCATCTCCGGGCAGACGAGCAGTGACTGGACCGCCACGCCGCAGTCCGCGGCCCTTTGGTGCGCCCATATGCCCTCTATCACGACCAGGCGCTCCGGGTTCGGCCTCACGTTGTCGATGAGGTTCTTGGCCTGCCTCACCTTGCCGTGCTGGGGCCCCGCGTAGCCCACCTTGCCCCGGTACCGCTCTAGGATAGGCTTGACGCCCCCGCCCATGGACCCGGATCCCCCGCCCATGGGCCCTGCGCCGTCCGTCCCGCCCGCTCCGTTTGTCCCGCCGCCCATCGGGCTAGCTCAGCGACATGGCGTAGTCCACGAGCGCCGAGACGTTCTCCACGCTGGCCTCGGCCGGGATCGCACCCGCGGGCCCCATGATGTACCCGCCGCCCTTGCCCAGCAGCTCGACCATGCGCTTGGCCTCGTCCACCACCTCGGCCGGCGTGCCGTGGGGTATCGTGCTTTGGCTGCCCAGCGCGCCGTACAGGGTGAGGTCCCTGCCGTACTCCCTCTTCAGGAACGCGACGTCCATGACCTCCGGCTGTACGGGGTTGACGACCTGCACGCCCATGTCGGCCAGATCCCCGAAAACCGCCGATATGTCGCCGCAGCTGTGGATGAAGACGTCGAACCCCCTGGACCTGGCCAGGCCGTACATCTTCCTGAGGCGCGGCTTCAGATATTCCTCCCAATATGGCTTGCCCATGAGCATGCCGTCCTGCTGGCCCCAATCCTCCCCGAAGCGTATGCCGTCCACCGTGTCGGGGATGTTGGATATGACCGCCAGGTTATATTCCAAAATCCTGTCCAAGAGCCCGTTGACGAAGGCCTTCTCGTAGGCCATGTCCATGAGGAACTCCTCGAACCCGCGCAGGTGCCAACACACGTCGAACAGCCCGTTGCTCGCGAGGATCACGTATCGGTCGCTAGAGGTGAGCCAATCGGCCCGCATGTGCCTGTAGCGCCCCGGATCGTTCGGGTCGGGGAACTTATAGTCCCCCAGGCGAGGCTCCTTCAACGGGAACTCGCGTATGCCGCCCCAATCCCCTATCTCGCGCAGCCCCTTGTCCCTCAGCCAGACGGTGCCGAACTCGTCCCTTTGCAAGCTAGGGTCGCCCGTGGAAGGATCGAAGCCGTCCGCATTGCCGCACCCCGTATATAGGAGGCAGTCGCCGATGAACTTATGGACGTCGCCGTCCGTGATCCCGTAATGCCTGACCAGCTTGTCGGCCACGTTCCCGGTGATGTCGAAGCTGTATGGCACGGGCATGTCGTCCCTGCCCGCCATGGCCGCCTGCACTCGCCCCTTCTTTGTCACCTAGGCATCGCCCCTTTCAAATAGGCTTGGCGTTGGCCAGCAGGTACCTCTCCGCCTCCGCGGACCATAGGCCGTTGTGGCGCCTCGTGATCTCGTCCAGCCCCGCGAAGAGCGGGTCCTTCCTGCCTTCCTCGGCGAAGTCCGCGATGGCCGTGAGCCTCATCGAGACGTTGTTGTACACGAGCTTCTTCCCGCCCGGTATCTTCGGGAGGCCCAGCGTGGTTTCGACGACGCTGTCCAGCCCGCCCACGTGGGTCACCATGGGGGTGGGGTTTATCCTGCCCGCCTCCATCAGCCTCACGGACTCTATCATGTCGTCCTTGTTGCCGCCGCTCGTGCCGACTATATGGGTCGCACCGTAATGGACATTATAGAAGTTGAACATGGCGGAAAAATTCGGGTCCGTCGGCCCCGCGAAGAAGTTCAGGCAGCCGTCCCTGCGCATTATCGAGTCGCCCAGCTCCACGACCGGCCTTACCGGCGCCAGCACGAAGACGTCGTCGAAGCCTTCGCCCCCGGCTAGGCCTATCAAGTGGGCTTTGGGGTCGCCGACCTCGGCGGTGTTGACGTAGGTGAGGCTTATGCCCAGGACCTTGGCCAGGGACGTCGGGAATATCGTGGCCGCCCTGTCCAGCCTCGCCTGGTCGATGTCCGTGACGACCAAGACTTTTGGCCGCACGTCGGCGTGGAGCGCGTAGTCTATGAAGCCGAGCCCCATCGGGCCCGCGCCCGCCAGCAGGGCCATGGCGCCCCCCGGGACGATCCCCATCACGTGGTCGTACCGGCCCTCGACGGTATGGTATGAGGCGTGGAAGGCCCCGACTATGCATGACATGGGCTCGGCGAGCGACCCGTAAAAATAGGCCTCGCAGTCGTAGTCGAGCAGGCAGCCGCACTCCATGATGATGGATGGGATGACCACGTGGGTCGTGTTGCCCCCAACCGTCGTGAACGAGTAGCCCGGGGCGGAGTATGGGTCCTCCTTGCGGCTGAGGGCCGGCTGGATGGCGAACTTGCCCCCGGGCCTGAACTTGCTCCTCCACTTGGGCCCGACCTCAAGGATCTCCCCGCAAAATTCGTGGCCTATGATGATGGGGTTCACGTCGATGTCGTCCGGCACCCGCTTATGGTCCTTGCCCTGGACGGCGGCCTTGTACGATGACATGCATATGCTGTCCGAGACCACCTTGGCGAGTATGTCCCCCTCGCCGATGGCCGGCAGGTCGAACTCCTCCAGCCTCAGGTCGTTCTTGCCGTATAGCCTTACCGCCTTGGTCCTCATGTCGGGCGCCCCTCCCCATCCTATATATGTTTGCCTTGGCCGTCGGCCGGCGCCGACCTTGCGCCGCCGCTCTCCCGCGGCCTACCTTGCGTTGCCGCTCCCCCGCGGCCGGCCCTCACAGCCTGTGCATGGAGTCAAATATGCCGGAATGCTGCATCCGTATGGACACACCGAGCTCGTCGGCCTTGGCGTTGAGGGCGTCCTGCGCCTCGGCGAAGGTGGACGCGCTCCCCGAGATGTCGGCGACCATGATCATCGTGAATATGTCCTGCATTATCGTCTGGTTTATGTCCAGGATGTTTATGCCTTTTTGGGCCAGCACGCCGCTGACCTCATGGATTATCCCGACCCTGTCCCGGCCTATCACGGTGATGACGACCTTCGTCAAAGGTCCGCCCCCTTTGCAGCGGTTTTGCCGCTTTTATAGCCATCACCATGATAATGAAGCCCGCGCCATTAATCAAGGAACGTGGGGCCGGGCGATGGATGACATAAAGGGTGTCATAGCGAGGACAGACCAAGCGGGATTGCTTCGTCGCTGGCGCTCCTCGCAATGACGGGCCTTAGGGCTCCTCGCAATGACAGACCAAGCGGGATTGCTTCGTCGCTGGCGCTCCTCGCAATGACGGGCCTTAGGGCTCCTCGCAATGACGGACCAGATCCTTCGCCTACGGCTCAGGATGACATAAAGGGTGTCATCGCGAGGAGTGATAACGACGTGGCGATCCATTACCGCTGGCGCTCCTCGCAATGAC
>WRCU01000063.1 GCA_009783805.1 Oscillospiraceae bacterium | reverse complement strand
TATCTTTATGCCGTGCCCCGCGGCCTCCTCCATGGCGGCGCGGAAGACGTCGTCGACCTGCAGACGCCCCTTCTCGTGCTCCGTGAAGCACCACATGCCGGAGCCGTTGTCGCTCCCGACCTTCACCCACTTGACGCCCAGGTCGTACTGCATCGGCCCCCAAAGGCTGTCGGCCGAGTATTTGTCAGTGTAGTGCGCGTTGGAGGTCGATGAGACGGTCACGCCCGCCCCGGTCGAGATGAGCGAGAGGTTCCTCCCGTCGGGCCCGTACACGTCCAACCCGCTCAGCGACCACATATGGCCCTCATAGCCCGTCCTCGGGAAGTCCTCCGCGCACAGCATGACTTGCTTGGCCTTGACGGGGCAGTCCATTTCGATCAGGATGCCGTCGGGGTTCGCGGGGTCACCTAATATTACCGCCTCCGCGGATCCGCCCTCGTTTCGGAGCGGCCCCCCATCCCATCCGTCGGCCGCCTGGTATATGGGCAGGGCCTTAAGGTCGAGGGCCGTCCGCCAATGCCAGGCGTCGCGGCTGGTCTTCAGCGACAGGCGCCGCGGCAGCGCGTTCCCGAAATGCCAGCCGGGCCTGTACGCATGGCTTCTGTCCTTGCCCATGTACCTTTTATTGCAAGACAGGACGACCCGTGAGACCTCCGCATCCATGGGCAGGTCGATCCTGACCCATTCGGGCCGCGCGTCCGGCGCCAAGGTCTCGAAGCTGGCCCATACGGTTCTGGGGTCGCCGTCTATCAGGTGCACCGGCAGGAACGCGCAGCAGTCGTTCATCCTGTTCCTAGGCGTCATCTCATGGCATATGCCGATGAAGTTGTCGCCGATTTCCCATGACTTCTTGAGCCTGACTTTCGCTATGGGCCCGAGGTTGCCTTCCTGGAGCCTGACGCCGGGGTACAGGTCGGGGGCCTCCCCGTATACGTACGCAAGGTGGTTGAAGGAGTAGATGGGCACGCCGCCGCATCGGCCCTCGATCGTCGCGTAGTCCAGTATGGATTTTCCGTCGCCCATGCAAGCCTCCCCATTCATGAAAGCCTATGTTTTAATAATTATAGCGTAAACGCGGCCAACAGGCGCGCGGGCGCGCGCCGGGCCGGTCGGCCGCGTCCGGCGGCCTCAGCCCTCGGCGACCTCCATCGCAATCTCCGCCCACCTCCACAGCCTCTCCGGCCTGTTCCTGACGGTCGTTATATCCTTCAGTATGAACTCGACGGGGCACCCGTGCCTCTCGCATATGCGCCTGGTTTCCGTGAGGTCCGCCCTAATATGGTCCTCATCGAAGCCGTCCATCGCCAGGAAGGCCGGGTTCGGCTTGCACGAGTACACGTAGTCGCCCCGTATGCCCTCCGCGCCGCGCTCCTTCCGGGCCCAGGGGCTCATCGAGACCTTCCGCAGGTTTGGGATGCGCCGCACCTCTTCCATCTTAAGGTCCAGGGGCTCGCAGCAGCCGTAGTAGACCAGCCCGAACCGCTCAAAGAGCGGCATGAGGGGCTCCACCTCATATTCGAGGAAGGCCGCGGGCGATACCGTCGAGAGCATCTGGGCCAGCCCCATCATCCATAGGCCTTTCGTAGTCGGCCTGCCCGGGTCGTACCCCTCCCCCGGCAGCTCGTCCGTCCAGGCGCCCGAGCAGTGGATCAGCGGCTGGGGCCCGCACAGCAGACCTTGCGCCTCCAGCTGGTCGAGGGCCGCGGTCAGGCCCGAGACGTACCTCCCGACAAGGGCGCGCATCATCGCGGGCTCGTCGGTCAGCGCGTACAGGGCCCCCTCCACCCCCATCACATTGGATATGGGGTCCCATACGGACATGCCCACATATGGGCAGCCGTCCAGCCGGACTTCCATCACGCCCCCGAACGCCTCCTCCGCCAACCCCATCAGGCGGGCGGTCTCCGCCTCGTCGTGCGTTACCGAGGGCATCGCCACCTTCCCGACGTCCTCCATGGACCGTATCTGGTTCTCATACACGGCGGTGGCCTTGCGGCCCACCACCTTGGCCCCTATCCCGAACCCCGTGTTGCGCACGGCCTTATGCACCCTGAAGAAGCTTTCGACGACCATGTCGACCGGGAAGCGCTCCCATTGGTAGATCGCGGACCTAAGCCTCCACTCCCAGGCCCGGAGGTCCTTGTCCTCGCATACGCAGGACAGCTCGCCGCCGACGTTCATCTCCCCCCAGCAGACTTGGTCTATCATCACCATCGGGCGCTTGGGCCTCAGCCCGTTCAGGGCCCGCCACAGCGCAAGCCTCTCCTCATGGACGGGCATGGCCGCTATCTCGGCGACCCTCTTCGCCAGTTCCCTGACCGTCATGATACCCTTCCTGTCCGTGCCCATCACCCCCATGCATGCAGTAAAGTCGGCCCATCTCATGGGCCTCGCACCAATATACCACCAATCCGCCCATACGCCCCGAACGGGGGTCTACGCCCCGACGCGTCCCGGCCGGGGGCCCACCCGAGACGGCCCGGCCGGGGACCCACCCCCCGGCGCGGCCGACGGGCGCCTGCGGTATAATGGTCCGGATCGATCCCTTGCGGCGCGGCCGGGATGGCGGCGCGCCCGCGGAGGGCGGACGGGGGCGCGGCATGGACGGGCGGGAGATAGTGACGCGGATCATCGAGGGCGGCGACGCACCCAGGATAGGGTTCGACTTTACGCCCCCATACCCGAGCGACGTGAGGTTCGTGCGCGGGGCGAGGCTGATCCCGCATACGGGCCACCCGGAGGCCCATTACGGATGGGGCCGCCATGAGGCTCTGCTCAGGCAGGTCCCCTGGTTTTCCGGGGAGGTCAGGGTCGACGTCCACGGCAACGTCCATGGGCGGCTGAACGGCATCACCAAGGGCGAGTGCGTCAAGGGGTGGCTGGACGGCTGGGACAAGCTCGGCTCGGCCGCGATGCCGACGCTGGACGAGGGGTATTTCGGCAAGGTGGCCGTGGACGCGGACAGGAGCCTGTTCACGGTGGCGGGGCTGCCCATGAACGTCTTCTCCGACCTGAGGGACGCGAGGCTCATGGCGAACGCGCTGGCCGACACGGCCTTGGAGCCGGGCCGCGTGGCCGAGTACCTCGAAGCGGTGGTCAAGGTCGACGTCCGGGCCTGCGAGGGCCTGGCCGGGAAAGGCGTGGACGGGGTCATGCTCACGGACGACTGGGGGACCCAGGATAGGACCTTCATCAGCCCCGAAAGTTTCGTGAGGCTGTTCAAGCCCGCCTACGCCCGCATTTGCGACGCCGCGCACGGGGCCGGCATGAAGGTCCTCATGCACTCGTGCGGCCAGAACCGGGGCTTCGTGAGGCACCTGATAGAGGCCGGCGTCGACGTGCTGCAGTTCGACCAGCCGGACGCGTACCCGGCCGGGTGGCTGGCGGAGACCTTCGCCGGCATGGCCGCGTTCTACATGCCGGCCGACATCCAGAAGGTCATGCCGACGGGCGACCGCGGCCTCATAGAGCGGAGCGCGGCCGGGATGGCGGTCGCCTTCAGGGAGGCCGGGTGCGGCCTCATCGCCAAGGACTACCCTTCATGGGCGGACATAGGCGTCAGCGAGGAGTGGGCCGGCTGGGCCAGGGACGCCTTCATCGGTAACGCATGGCACGGGCGTGGGGCCAAAGGAGCGTAAGGGCGAATTGACGGGGGGGGCATGACGGCCGCCCCGGGACCGGCTGAGGGAAAGGGCGGGTGGCGTGATGGGTGGCGGGTATGTCGGCACTTTCGCATCGGGTGAGGGGATTGAGGCCCGTAGGTACGTTTCGGGCAGGCAGGTGCTGGACGAGGGGCTCATAGGCGGCCGCCTCATATGCCGCTACAGGGGCTGCGCGGGGCAGGTCGTCCCCGAGATGCACCTGGGCGCGGGCCACCTGGGCTGGGTGGCCGACCATCTCGGCGAAGCGCAGGCCTTCGTCCTGGGGATCGACGGCTCCGACGTCTCCGGCGGCTGGGAGTTCGCCGGCTACCGCGAGGAGGAGGCGGACGGGGGCGCCAGGCTATGCCTGATGGACCTGACCGAACCCGCGCGCGGCGTCGGGGTCACGGTCCGCACGCGCCTATATGGGGGCGACTTCATCGCGCGCAGCCTCGAGGTCAGAAATACGTCGGGATCACCGAAGGCGATCACCTCCATCGCGCCGTACGCGGGGCACGTATGGTCGCATAGGTTCGCGAAGGGCCGTTCGCCGAACTGTTCAAAGGCCGAGTTCATCGACGGCCCTTCGTTCGGCATGGCGCACAACCATTCGTCAGGCTGGGGGAGGGAAGGCGACTTCCACTTCGACGGTCTCACCCCCGGGGAGAAGTCCATATCGTGCGCCCACGGGAAGTCGGGGTGGTCGCGCCCCGCCTGCTGGCTCAGGGACTACCTGACGGGCGAGACGCTGGTGGTCGAGTTCGCGTGGAGCGGCAATTGGCGCATAAAGGCGTATTACTCCGACGACGGGTTCGAGCACCTCTCGATGTCCGTGGGCATGCCGGATTTGGAAGGCGAGGCCCTGCGCGTGCTGGGCCCCGGCGAAGGCTGCGTGACGCCTGAGGTGCACTTCGCGCTGTTCAGGGAGGGCGACGACTCCATCGTCCAGGCCACGCACCGCCATGTCCGCGAGCGGGTCATCCCGCCGCTGCCCGCCGGGGTGCCCGTGGCCGAGATAGAGGCCAACCACCGCGGCTACCTATGCGACCGCGAAACCGAGGAAGGCATCAAGAGGGACGTCGACGTGGCCAAGGCCGTCGGGGCGGAGATGTACGTGATCGACGCGGGCTGGTTCGGGTCGGGCGAGAGGAATAATTGGGGCAACAACGTGGGCGACTGGGTCTCGGGCCATTGGCTCCCCGGCGGCGTCGAGGCCATATCCGAATACGCGCACGGGCTGGGTATGCGCTTCGGGCTGTGGATGGAGATCGAGGCCGCGGGCCATTGGAGCGAGCTGCGCGAAAGGCACCCCGAATGGCTGGCCCGCCGTAACGGGTCCCCATGCGCGGGCGGCAGGGCGCTGGACCTTTCCATGCCGGAGGTGGAGGCTTTCTGCCTCGAGACCATAGGCGACGCGATCGGGCGGTACGGGCTGGACATGTACCGGATAGACCACAACCATAACGTGGGGTTGGGCGCCACGCGGATCAGGTGCGGGTACCTGGAGAACACGCAGTGGCTGTACTACGAGGCCTTCTATAGGGTCTTCGACGCCCTGAGGGCCCGCCACCCGAAGGTCGTGCTGCAGAACTGCGCGGGCGGCGGCGGGCGGCTGGACTGGGGGACCCTTTCCCGCTTCCACAACACGGAGCTTTCCGACTGGATGCGCCAGCCCAGGGACGTGAGGATCCTGGCCGGCGTGACGATGTCTCTGCCCCCCGAGATCCTCCTCCGCACGCTGGGGACCGAGAGCGGCGAGACGCACACCGACTCCGACCTGGACTCTCAGTTCCGGAAATGCGTCATATGCAGGCCGATTTACAGGGGCATAGCCCCGTCCGTCGCGGAGCTGACCCCATACCTCCGCGGAAAGTGCGAGGGGTACAACAGGCTGTACAGGGAGCTGATGCGCCCCTTGCTGGGCTCCTGCCTGGTTTTCCACCACACGCCGTTCCAGCCCGTGCAGTCGCCGTGCGAAAGGACGGTGCTGGAGTACGCCGCCCCCGACGGTTCGCTTTCGGTCCTGGCCGTGTTCACGTCCTCGCCGGGCGACCACCTCGGGTACGTCGCCTTCCCCAGGGGCACCGTCAGGTCCGCCGATTATGAGGTCGAGTTCTTGGGTTCCGGCGACGTCTGCAGGGTTACCGGCTGGGAGCTGGCCAACCATGGCATCAAGGTCCCCGTCGGCTTCTCCATGTCGAGCGAGATGGTGGTCCTCAAGGCGGTTTGAGCGCCCGGCGCGGCCCATGGGGCCCCACGCCCCCCACGTCGGGTCAGACGCGGTACAGGCCCAGCCCGTTGAACGTGGTCAGCTCCGCCTTCGCCGCGGCCACGGAGGCTATCAGCCTGACGAAGGGCGCCATGTCCGCCGAGCCCCTGTCCATGTTGTGCACGATCACGCATGACCCTTTTTTCAGCCTGGGCAGCGCCGCCTCCAGGAACGGCGCGTATATGGCCTTGCCCCTATGGGTGGGCCTGGGGTCGTTATACAGGCCCTGGGCGTCCAGCGCCAGCAGGTCTATGGTCCCCTCACCCCCCTTGAGCACCGCCTCCGCGTCCTCGGCCCGGAACTCCGCGCTGCCTCCGTATTCCAGCCTGCGGAAGTTCCGCTCGGCTACCTCCATGACCTTGGGGTTGACGTCGGATAGCACGCATACGCCCCCGTTGCCCTTCACCGTCGGCATGGCCCATACCGCCCAATAGCCGAAATAGGCCCCCGCCACGAACATCGACCTCGCGCCCGTGAGCTTCGCCGCCGCGTACATGATGAGCTCGTCCTCCGGGTGTATCTCCGTGATGAAGCCGCCGTTGTCGTATGACGGCTTCAGCCTGGCCGAAAACGCCTCGAACGCGTCCCTGCCGTAGTCGGCGCTCCCGACGCCCCCGGCCTCCCTGAAGGCCTCGAGCATGCCCTCGACCTCCCGGTTCCCCGAGACGCAGGCGAACAGGCGCCTATACGCGTGCTCCGCCAGCCCGGCCCCCAGAAGCCCATCTTTATTTTTTTCCATCGCCTCCCTGAACTCGCCCTTCGTAAGCCTTCCCTCCCGATATTCGGGAAAGAAGGGGAACCGCGCCAGCACCGACTCATAGTCGTCCCATGCCCTGCCGTTCATGTTTTGCTTATAGCGCATCCCCACCTATGGGCGCCGGTCTAGGCGTCCATGCGCGTCCTCCCGTCCGTATTATTTATTTTCACCGACCAAAGGCTTATTACGCGGTCACCAGGAACACGGACCTCACCGGCGGCAACGTAATCCTCAGCGTCGTCACGCCGCCCCCCGCCCGATGTCGGGCCGGTCGCCTCTCCCCCGTGTGCGGGTCCCATTCCTCCAGCGCCCTCTCGCCGCGCAGCCTTACCTCCGCCTCCACCGTCGCGTCGCTGGAGTTCGCGACGAAGTATACGTCATCCCCGCCCAACGCCTTATGCACGTATGAGAGGTTGCCGCCCGGCAGGTTCGTCACGTGCCTGCCGCCCCCCCATACCTCCACCACGCTCTCGGTCCCGGACCCGATCTCGGCGCCGTCGGCGAGCACGGCAGTGAACTCCACGTCGGGACGGTAGGCGGCGTCCTCGAGGGCCGCCCTGAGCCTGTCCGCCAGCGTTCCCCCGACGCCGAGCGTGTACGCCCGCCCCGCCCCGCCATGGGCGCGGCACGCGAAGCGGCCTGACCCGGGCACGTCCGGTCGGGCCGGGAAGAGCCTCCCGACGGTCGAACGCAGCTCGGCGTCCCCGCCCCTCTCCGCCGACCTGACCGGCAGCCTGCCCGTCGAGACCAGTATCCCCCCGGCCATCGCGAACGCCTCCAGCCTGCGCATGGTCCCCAGGCCGACCACGTCCATGTCGGGCAGGACCACGGCCCTATACTCCTCCCAGTTCACCCGGTTATCCAGCCGCAGGACGCCTTCGCCCAGCGTGCACCTGCCTTCGGCGACCTCCGGGTGAAGGTACGTGAAGTCCCTCAGGAGCGAGAGCGAGAGGGCCTCGCCCACCGCCATGTAGTTCGTGTGCCCGGGAATGCGCCCGCCCATGTAGGCCTCGTACTCATCGTCGAAGGC
>WRCU01000062.1 GCA_009783805.1 Oscillospiraceae bacterium | reverse complement strand
CGGAGCTGAGGGACAAGACGTTGCAGGAGCTCAATAAGGAAGAGAAGGACCTGAAGGCGGAGCTCTTCAACCTCAGGTTCCAGATGGCCACCAACCAGCTGGAGAACCCCATGAGGCTGAAGGAAGTGAAGAAGTCGATAGCCAGGGTGAAGACGGTCATCAGGGAGATGGAGCTCGGCGTTCCGTCCAAGGCTAGGGGTTGACCATGGGGGATGGGGGTAGGTTCGGGATGGAGCAGAGGGGACAGAGGAAGTCGAAGGTAGGCAAGGTCGTGAGCGACAAGATGGACAAGACCGTCGTGGTCGCCGTGGAGAGCAGGGTGCGCCACAGGCAGTACGGGAAGATCGTGAAGCGGACCTATAGGCTGAAGGCCCACGACGAGGGGAACGAGTGCTCCATAGGCGACAAGGTGCTCGTGATGGAGACCAAGCCCCTCAGCAAGGACAAGCGCTGGAGGCTCGTCAGGATCATAGAGAAGGTCAGGTAGGGGGGGCATATACGTGGTACAGGTTCAGACGAGGCTCAAGGTCGCCGACAACACCGGCGCCAAGGAGCTCATGTGCATACGCGCGTTGGGCGGTTCGGTTAGGAAGACGTGCAACATCGGCGACGTTATCGTCGCCTCCGTCAAGAGCGCTTCGCCCGGTGGGGTGGTGAAGAAGGGCGAGGTCGTCAAGTGCGTGATAGTCAGGTCGAAGAAAGGCGTCAAGAGGTCGGACGGGTCCCACATCAAGTTCGACGAGAACGCCGCCGTGATAATAAAGGAAGACAAGAACCCTAGGGGCACGCGCATATTCGGGCCCGTCGCCAGGGAGCTCAGGGACAAGGACTACATGAAGATACTCTCGCTTGCCCCCGAGGTGCTCTGAGCGTTTCGGGCGGCCCGAGTGGGGGCGGGCCGGGCGTAGGGGCGGAAAATCCGGAAGGGATCGGAGTCTGACATGGATAAAGGCACCAAGGAACGGAAGAGGACCCACGTGAAGAAGGGCGACACAGTCTTCGTCCTCACGGGCAAGGATCGGGGGAAGAAAGGGAAGGTCCTCAAGTCCATACCCTCCGAGATGCGCGTGATCGTTGAGGGCGTGAACATGGTCACGAAGCATAAGAGGCCCACGGGCAGGGGTCAGCAAGGCGGCATCATCCATCAGGAGGCCTCCGTCGACAGTTCCAACGTGATGCTCTGCTGCCCGAAGTGCGGGGCGGGCACGAGGATAGGGATGGAGGTCACCGATACGGGGCGCAAATACAGGAAGTGCAAGAAGTGCGGGGACGTGATCGACATAGTGCTGGATGGGAAGGATCAAGGGAGGTAGGGAGCCATATGCCCAGGTTGCGCGACAAGTACGTGAGCGAGGTTACGCCGGCCTTGATGGAGCGTTTCAGATATAAGAGCCCCATGCAGGTGCCGAAGGTCGATAAGGTGACCCTCAACATAGGCGTCGGCGAGGCCAAGGACAACCCCAAGGCGATCGAGGCCGCCTGCGGCGACCTGGCGACCATCTCGGGCCAGAAGGCGGTCGTGACCAAGGCGAAGAAGTCGGTCGCGGCGTTCAAGGTGAGGCAGGGCATGAACAACGGCTGCAAGGTCACCCTGAGGGGGGACAGGATGTATGAGTTCGCGGACAAGCTGTTCAACATAGCCTTGCCCAGGGTCAGGGACTTCCGGGGCATATCCCCGGATTCCTTCGACGGCAGGGGGAACTACTCCCTCGGCGTCAGGGAGCAGCTCATATTCCCGGAGATAGACTACGACAAGGTGGACAAGGTCCGCGGCATGGAGATAACTTTCGTGACCACCGCCAAGACGGACGAGGAGGCGAGGGAGCTGCTGGCGCTCATGGGCATGCCCTTCGCGCAGCAGGCGGACAGGTAGGGTAGGCGACGGAGGGGCCCGCCGACCTGGCGGCCGCCACGCGGAATAATTTTGGGGGGAACCAACTTGGCTAAGAAATCCATGATCCTCAGGCAGGCAAAGCCGGTGAAGTACAAGACCAGGTTTCACAATAGGTGCAAGCTGTGCGGGAGGCCGCACGCCTACCTACGGAAGTACGGCATATGCAGGCTCTGCTTCAGGGATTTGGCATATAAGGGACAGATACCGGGGATGAGGAAGGCCAGCTGGTAGGGGCGGCCCAGCCGGAACCGGACGGGCTGGACCCGGTGACACTCACATAGCCACGCAAGGAGGAGGCAACACCATGCAGATAACGGATGCCGTAGCGGATATGCTCACGAGGATAAGGAACGCCAACTCGGCGAGGCACGAGACCGTGGACATACCCGCCTCGAAGATGAAGAAGGCGATCGCGGCCATCCTTTTGGATGAAGGGTACGTGAAGGGCGTCGAAAGCATAGAGGACGGCAAGCAGGGCGTGCTTAGGGTGGCGCTGAAGTACACCGCCAAGAAGCAGAAGGTCATCTCGGGCCTGACGAGGATCAGCAAGCCCGGGCTCAGGGTGTACGCCTCCAAGGAGGAGATACCGAAGGTCTTGGGCGGCCTGGGGATAGCCATCATATCGACGCCCAGGGGCGTGATGACGGACAAGAAGGCCCGCATGGAGGGAGTCGGCGGCGAGGTGCTCGCGTTCGTCTGGTGACGGGCCGGCCTGGGGGCCTGACCGAGGCGCCTAGGGCGCCATACATAAATCTGTGGGGGGTTTGCGCGGATGTCTAGGATAGGGAAGATGCCCATAGAGGTCGCGAAGGGCGTGGACGTTACCATAGAGGGTAACCTCGTGACGGTCAAGGGCCCCAAGGGGACCCTGGAGCAGGCCTATGACAAGGCCGTGGACGTGGGGCTCTCAGAGGGCAGGATCGTCGTGAGCCGCAGATCCGACCAGAAGGACCACCGCGCGCTGCACGGCCTGACCAGGGCCTTGATCGCGAACATGGTCAAGGGCGTCACCGAAGGGTTCGAGAAGACGCTTGAGATCGTGGGCGTCGGGTATAGGGCGCAGAAGGCGGGCAGCAAGCTGGTCTTGTCCCTGGGGTACTCGCATCCCGTGGAGATGGAGGAGCCTTCGGGCATAACGTTCGAGGTCCCCGCGGTGAACAGGGTCGTGGTGAAGGGGATAGACAAGCAGCAGGTCGGCGAGTGGGCCGCCAGGGTGAGGGAGAAGAGGAAGCCCGAGGTGTACCACGGCAAGGGCGTCAGGTACGCGGGTGAGTACGTCATACATAAAGAAGGCAAGGCCGCGAAGAGCAAGAAGTGACGGGTAAAAATCCTTTCGTAGGAGCGTCCAAGCGATGATAAGGAAGCCGGTATCCAACGTAGCCAGGCAGAAGAGGCACCTGAGGGTGCGCAAGAAGGTCAGCGGGACCCAGGAGAGGCCTAGGCTCAACGTCTTTCGGAGCCTGAACCAGATATACGCCCAAGTGATCGACGACACCAGGGGCCATACGCTCGTCTCAGCGTCCACGTTGGAGAAGGGCACGCTGCCCGACGGCGCGTACGGGGGGAACAAGGAGGCCGCGAAGGCCGTGGGCGCCTCCATCGCGAGGAAGGCCATCGAGAAGGGGATCACCAAGGTCGTATTCGACCGCGGAGGGTACCTCTTCAGCGGCAGGGTTAAGGAGTTGGCCGAAGCCGCCAGGGCGGGCGGACTAGAATTCTAGGGGGGTTGGTCGCATTGGATCGGATAGACGCCAGCGTGCTGGATCTGAAGGAGAAGGTCGTGCACATAGGCCGCGTAACCAAGGTCGTCAAGGGCGGCAGGAACTTCAGGTTCAACGCCTTGGTCGTCGTGGGCAACGAGGGCGGCTTCGTCGGCAGCGGGCTGGGGAAGGCGACCGAGATACCCGACGCCATACGCAAGGGCACCGAGGACGCGAAGAAGAACATGATGAGGGTGCCCCTCATGGGCACGACCATCCCGCACAGGATCATCGGCGACTACGGCGCCAGCAAGGTGCTGCTGATGCCGGCCCGCGAGGGGACGGGCGTAATCGCCGGCGGACCCGTCAGGGCGATATTGGAGCTGGCGGGCATAAGGGACATAAGGACGAAGTCCATCGGCTCGAACACCCCCATCAACATGGTGAACGCGACCATCGAGGGCCTGAAGATGCTCATGACGGTGGAGGACATCGCCAGGCTGCGCGGGAAGGCTCCGGAGGAGATAAAGTGACGACGCCTTCGGCGCGCTGCCGGCGGCGGATTCGGGAGGGCTTATGGATAGGCTGAAGATAACGATGACGAGGGGCCTCAGCAAGTGCACGGACAGGCAGGTCAGGACCATGCGGGCGCTCGGCCTGCGCAGGATCGGCGATTCGGTCACGGCCGAGGGGAACCTGGCCATCATGGGGATGCTGCGGAAAGTATCGCACCTCGTCTCATACACGGTAGAGCAGGAGGTCGGCGCCAACCAATGAAACTAGGCAACCTGGAAGAATTCACCCCACGCTCCAAGGCCACGGCCAAGAGGAAGGGGCGGGGACCCGGCACGGGGAACGGGAAGACGGCCGGCAAAGGGCACAAAGGGCAGAAGGCCAGGGCGGGCGGAGTGAAGCGCCCGGGCTTTGAGGGCGGGCAGACGCCCCTTTACATGAGGCTGCCGAAGCCCGGGTTCAACAACAAGAGGTTCGCGAAGGTCTACACCGAGGTGGACGTCGGGACCTTCAGCCGGTTCGCCGACGGCGACACGGTCACGGCGGAGGCTCTGAAGGAGAAGGGGCTCATACGCAAGCTGAATGACGGGATCGTGGTCCTGGGCAACGGGGAGCTGACCAGCAAGGTCAAGATCATAGCCATCAAGGCGACCAAGGGCGCGATGGCGAAGATCGAGGCGGCTGGGGCATCCTTTGAAGGCAAATACGGGTCGCGCTGACCATGGCCGACGCATGGGCGAAGGTAAGGTGAGGATATGGGCGGAATGTTCGACACACTGAGGAACGCTTGGAAGATACCGGACCTTCGCAAGAAGATCCTCTTCACGGTCCTCATGCTACTCGTCTTCAGGATAGGCACGCATATACCGGTCCCAGGCCTGAACCCGGAGAAGTTCAAGGAGGTCATCGGCGGGGGCGCGTCCCTCTTCGGCTTCCTGGACATCATCTCCGGCGGGGCCCTGCAGCAGCTGACGATATTCGCGATGAGCATCACTCCCTACGTCAACGCCTCCATCATAATGACGCTCCTGCAGGTCGCCATACCGAGGCTGGAGAGGCTGGCCAAGGAGGGTGAGGAAGGCAAGAAGATCATAGGCCAGTACACCAGGTACGGCGCCGTCATACTCGGCTTCATCCAGGCCACCGCGATCTACTTCGGCATGGGCGGCGTCATCATGGACAGGGGGATCCTGAGCTTCGTCACCATAACGCTGACGTTCACGGCCGGCACCGCCTTCCTGATGTGGCTGGGGGAGAAGATAACGGAGCACGGCATAGGGAACGGCATATCGCTCATAATCTTCGGCGGGATCGTCTCGCGCGGCCCGCAGGGCGCGATGGCCCTCTACGCCATCTTCCTCGACAAGGTCGAGGGGGTCTCCATAATGGACATCGTCAGCCTGGTGGCCGTCCTGGCGGCCTTCGTGGTCGTCATCGCCGCCGTCGTGTTCGTGAACCAGGCCGAGAGGCGCATACCCATCCAATATGCGAAGAAGGTGGTCGGGAGGAAGATGGTGGGGGGGCAGAGCAGCCACATCCCCATGAAGGTGAACTCCGCGGGGGTCATCCCCATCATATTCGCGATGTCCATCCTCTCGCTGCCGTCGACGATCATCGGCTTCTTCTTCAGCCAGTCCACCGGGCCGGTGGTCTCATTCTTCAAGAACATGCAGGAGAGCTTCTGGTACGCCATCGTATATGGGCTGCTCATACTGTTCTTCACGTTTTTTTACACGATGATACAGTTCAACCCGGTGGAGATCGCAAACAACTTGAAGAAGAACGCGGGCTTCATACCCGGCATAAGGCCCGGCAAGCCCACCTCCGACTACATATCGAAGGTGCTCAACAGGATCACCTGGTTCGGGGGCTTCTTCCTGGCGATGGTCACCATATTCCCCAGCATCATCGGGCTGTTCGCGTCGATCCCCAACATATGGTTCTCCGGCACGGCGGTGCTCATACTGGTCGGCGTGGCGCTGGACACCGTCAAGCAGTTGGAGTCGCAGATGCTGATGAGGCACTACAAGGGCTTCCTGGAGTGATGGGCGGCGAGGCGCGGCCCATCGCGCCGTCAGCGCCCTTAGGATCGGAGCGGTCATGAGGCTAGTCATAATCGGTGGCCCCGGCGCCGGCAAGGGGACGCAGGCCGCGATGCTGTCAAGGGAGTTCGGGATCAAGTCGATCACGACCGGGGACATGTTCCGCTCCATCCAAAAACGTGGGTGCGAGGAGGGGATGGAGATCGGGAGGATCCTCTCCGAAGGGAAGCTGGTGCCCGACGACATAACCATCAAGGCGGTGGGGAATGAGCTGGGCCTCGCCAAGTACGGGCCCGGGTTCATATTGGACGGCTTCCCGCGGACCGTGCCGCAGGCCGACGGGCTGGACGCGATCCTCGCTTCGATCGGGAGGGGCCTGGACCTGGTCATCGACATAGAGGTCGACGACGAGGACATGGTGCGCAGGCTCACGGGAAGGATGGTATGCCCGGAGTGCGGGCTCATCTTCAACAGGCACAACGAGGGCTACCCCGGGGACGGCGCGTGCGGCGCGTGCGGCGTGGGCCTCGAGGCGAGGGACGACGACAACGAGGAGACGATACGCAGGCGCCTCAAGACGTACCATACGTCGACGGTCCCGCTCAAGGAGTACTACTCGGACAGGGGTCTGCTGCACACGTACGTGAGCGAGGGGATCATCGAGAGGACGTACGCGAACATCATAGGCGCGCTGAAAGCCAGGGGGATCATATGAGCGCCGGCCCCGCATGGTGACGATCAAGGGGGAGAGGGAGCTGGCCCTCATGAGGGAGGCAGGCGCGATCATCGCGCGGCTGTTCGAGAGGCTGGAAGGCGAGGTGGCGCCGGGGGTCACCACCATGAGGCTGGACATGCTGGCGGAGAGGCTGATAACGGAGTCCGGCGGCAAGCCCTCCTTCAAGGGCTACCCCGGGGCGAAGGGCGCAAAGCCTTTCCCGGGCTCGATATGCGCCTCCGTGAACGCCCAGGTGATACACGGGATACCGGATGGGCGCAGACTGAGGGAAGGGGACATCTTGAGCGTGGACGTGGGGGTCAGCGTAGGCGGGTACCACACGGACGCGGCGAGGACGTATGCGGTGGGCGAAGTCTCCCCCGCGGCGGCGAAAATCATATCCGTCGCCAGGGAATGCTTCTATAAAGGGTTGGGGAAGGCTGTCGCGGGAAACCGCGTCTCGGACATATCGGGGGCGGTGGAGGACCACGCGGGCGCGAACGGGTTCTCCGTGGTGCGGGACTGGATGGGGCACGGCATAGGCAGGCTGCTGCACGAGAAGCCCGAGATACCGAACTTCAGGGTGATGGCCAGGGGCGCCAGGCTATCGGAGGGCATGACCATATGCATAGAGCCCATGATAAACGGCGGGACGGCTGAGGTGCTCATCGGGGACGACGAGTGGTCCGTCGTCACCAAGGATGGGTCCCTGTCGGCGCACTATGAGAACACGGTCCTCATCAAGGCCGGCGAGTCGGAGATCATTACCTGACGGCGATCGGTGCGGGGCTCCGCGGGCGGATGGCGGGCGATGATCAGATGGGTGGGGCCGCGTGGAGATAGGTCAGTTCGTCCGCTCGAAGGCGGGCAGGGACAAGGGTAGGCG
>WRCU01000061.1 GCA_009783805.1 Oscillospiraceae bacterium | reverse complement strand
GGCCGTGTACGTGCCGGACGTCCCCGAGGCCGCGTTCGGCCTGCCCTTCGGCTTGGATGCCGCGCAGGGCTTCAGGCCGTACGGCGCCGGCTTCGCGGGCCAAGGCTACGACGGCCCCGATGGGCTTGAAACGTCCCAGGACTCGGCGGACCGGCTCAGCCCGGTCGAGGACAGGGTCTCCATAGAGAACAAGAAGATGATCCTGAAGGACCTCGTGGATAAAGGCAAGGCCAAGGGGATGCTGACGTACAAGGAGATACTGGACGCCTTTGACGAGGTCGAGCTGGAGCCCGAGCAGATCGAGAAGATCTACGAGGCCATAGACGGCATGGGCATAGAGATCATGGGCGACATGGAGGCCGCCACCGAGGACGAGGCGCAGCCGCAGGGCAGCCCCGGCGCGGACGAGGACTTCGACATAAGCGTCCCCGAAGGGATCAGCACGGACGACCCCGTGAGGATGTACCTCAAGGAGATAGGCAAGGTCGCGCTCTTGACGGCCGACGATGAGATCGAGCTGGCCAAGAGGATGGAGAAGGGCGACATGTCCGCCAAGAAGAGGCTCGCCGAGACCAACCTCCGCCTGGTCGTGAGCATCGCGAAAAGGTACCTCGGCCGCGGCATGCAGTTCTTGGACCTCATACAGGAAGGCAACCTCGGCTTGATCAAGGCCGTGGACAAGTTCGACTACAAGCGCGGCTACAAGTTCAGCACGTACGCCACCTGGTGGATCAGGCAGGCGATTACGAGGGCGATAGCCGACCAGGCGCGGACCATCCGCATACCGGTGCACATGGTGGAGACCATAAACAAGCTGATCCGCGTCTCCAGGTCCCTCCTGCAGGATTTGGGGCGCGACCCCCTCCCGGAGGAGATCGCCAAGGAGATGAGCCTCAGCGTGGAGAAGGTCAGGGACATAATGAAGATCTCGCAGGACCCCGTATCGTTGGAGACGCCCATCGGGGAGGAGGAGGACAGCCACCTGGCCGACTTCATCCCGGACGACGACGCGCCCGCCCCGGCTGAGGCGGCCGCCTTCACGCTGCTCAAGGAGCAGCTCCTGGGCGTCCTGGACACGCTGACGGCTAGGGAGGAGAAGGTGCTCAAGCTGCGGTTCGGCCTGGAGGACGGCAGAGGCAGGACCCTGGAGGAGGTCGGCAAGGAGTTCAACGTGACGCGCGAGAGGATCAGGCAGATAGAGGCCAAGGCGCTGCGCAAGCTCAGGCACCCCAGCAGGAGCAAGAAGCTCAGGGACTACCTAGACTTGTAGGGTCCGAGGGAGGGTGACGACAGGGATCAGATTTTTCTCCTGTTGCTCAGAATGGCAATTAATGGCAGTTTGATGGCATCAAGTTATTTCCATTTTACGGTGGCGAGGCCTCCGAACCCGAACGGCTTGAACTGGTCATGCTTGGGCGCGTAGAAACTGCCCGGATGGCATGACCCCATGTGGACGGACGAGTCGTGGGGCCCCATCATATTCTGCATCGTGTTCGCTATCTCGACCGTGACCGCGTTCGCGCCCGGCCGCACCAAGCCAGTGACCTCGACGCCGGAAGTCGGCCCGTACACGGTCCGCGCCTTCACCCCGTTTACCCTGATGGTGGCCGATTCGCCCTCGTAGCCGCCCAAGTCCAGCCAAACGGAGGAGAACCCGCCATCCATCCGGAACTCGGCGGAGCACCTGAGCTTGCCGGAATAGTACGGGCAGCCTTGGGCCGCTATCCCGCCTATTGCCAGCCGGCGCGGGCCGTACATCACGAACGGCTCGTCCGCGGACCCCCTGCCTAGCCGGAAGTCGCCGAACAGGTAGGCGCACTCCAGGGACGTCATCACGCCGTATTCCAGCACCTCGATCCGGAGCACGTTCTCCCCCGGGCGCACATGCGCGGCTATGTCATGGGCGGCGAAGGCCCTGTCCTTGAGGAACGAGCCGTCCGAGGTCACCTCAGCCCCATTGATCAGGACGCGGCACGGCCCCTGGAGCTCGACGGCGGCCGACAGGGCGCCGCCCAGCGGCTCCCCGACCAGGAACGCGTACTCCGCCGCGACGACGTGCAGGTCGCGCCTTTGCGCCTCGGTGAACATCCATGGCTCGCTGGCCCATATACCCGCCCTCTCCATGCCCAGCCTGTCCTTGATGCGGTCGTCCTGTACAAGCACGTCGCCGGGCTCCGCGAAAGGCCCCCCGTCCAGCGATGCGCGGCAACGGTGGAGGCTCCATATGTTCGGCTCGGCCAGGCGGACGTCCCAGTCGATCAGCCGCGCGACCTTGAGCCCGCCGACGGGCGCCGCCGCCTCGGCCGTCACCGGCGCCGGCGCGGACTCGTCGGAGACGAGCAGCGCCGAGCTGAGCGCGCCCAGCCTGAGCCTCACGTAATGCCGCGGCCCCCCGCCGGGGCACGCGCCGAACGCGCCCGCATGGACCGCGCACGCCTCCTCGGCCACGTCCCCCGTCTCGGTGTCGTAACGGGTGACCTTGCATGGCTTGCCCACGAAGACCATCAAGTCGCTGGAACGTTCCGTGTCCAGGTTGCATAGGAACGTAAGCTCCGTGTCCCCCTGCCTGCGGACGTGGCCGTACACGTTGTCGGTCGGCGCGCCGCCGACGTCGAGTACCCTCACGCACTTGGCCCCCATCCCCGTCACGAGGCCCGCCAGCCCATGCAAGGAGGCGTCGGCCTTGCATACTTCACTCCTGCCGAAGAACGCGGCCAGCGCTTCGGAATCCTCCCCGTCCAGCAGGCGCGGCGGCCGACCGGCGCAGACCAGCCTACCGCCGGCGTCCACGAAACCCTCCAGCAACCTGAACGTAGCGCCCGTCATGACCTCCATGGACGGGGCCACCACCACCTTGTACGCCATGGCCCCTATCGCTATCGCCGCCCCCTCCACCTTGCCGTGCTCGGCCATGATCGCGTCGTCGCCCAGGTCGAACATGACCCTCTCCTGGCATAGGGCCTTAAGCACCCCATGGAACGACTCGAACAGGGCGCTGAGGCGCCTTTCGGAGTCCGCGCCCCCATAGGCCGTCCAAGTGGAGGACGAAGGGTGCAGCACCAGCACGTCGGCCTGGTAGGTCCCCAGCGAGAGCGCGTAGGAGAGCCTGCCTATGTAGTCCGACATCCCGCGGAAGTCGTCCCACCACGGCTCGTGGTGGAAGGAGAGCGGAAAGTCGCGCTTGCGGTATCCCGAGATGTCGTAGTACGAAAGGTGCAGCGTGAACAGATTGACGCCCAGCGCCAGCTGCCAGTCGTATACGCGCCTCTGCTCGGCCAGGCTCAGGCCCCAGCCGGAGTTGCCGTTCGTCTCGGACAGCACCCGCTCCCTGCCGAACTGGTTCGCGACGGACGACGCCTCCTTGGGCAGCATGTCGTTCCCGTATTGGCTCTTGTTGCCCATGTCCGCCACGCTGTTCACGTCTATCCCGGGGTAGTGCATATATAGGTAATGCGGCATGCAGCTCCCGGTGTGTGTCGGCGAGGGGAACGAATGCTCCCAGTAGTGCCCCGTCAGGGCTATCCCCGCCTTATCGCACCACTCATACAGGTTCTTGGTATAGCTCTCGACGAATATGGCCGATATGAGCGACCAGAAGTGGAGCCTCGTCCTCGGCGACGTGGGCGTGTCGGTCCACAGGTCGGAGACGACTCCCTGTATCCCGTACCCGTACTTTTCCGCGAACCTATCCTCAAACCCGACCGTCCAGGGGAAGGCGTCCTTGGCCCCGACCCTGAAGTGCGGCTCGTCGGTGAAGATGGCGGGCATTACGCCGCCGAACAGGTGCCCATACCTTTCCTTGTACCGTTCGTGCGTTATCTCGATGAACCGGTCGATGGCGGCCTTGTCGCAGACGTCGACGTTCACGCTGCGGTAGCTGCCCTTATCGCCTTTGGCCTGCATGACCTCATAGCCCGCCCCCGGCTCGGCCGAAGGGACTATGTACCTTTGCGCGAGCCCCGGGTCCGAGCGGCAGACCTTATCCCCCGCCTTCCCGCTGGGGCACCAGTCCTCATCGTACAGCCACGCCTTCATGCCGAGCCTGGCCAGCTCCCCGACGCAGGCGTCCAACGCCAGGAAGTAGTCCTCGCTGAGGTAGTCGGTGACCATGCCGGCCCTGGGGTGGAGGTACGCGCCGCCGAAGCCCTGCTCATTGAACAGGCCTATCTGCCGCCTCAGCTCCCCTTCCTCGAGGACCCCGTTGAGCCCCCAGAAGGCCGTAGGCCTGAACATGGGTCCCGGATCCTTGAACTGCGCCCTATCCACCATCACCCCGCACCTCCGCCGCGCTGTTGACTTGCGCCTGTATTATATGATATATCTTGCTCCGGCGCTTTTTTATTCCTCAACTGCATTCCTCAATAGCTCAGTAGGTAGAGCATGCGGCTGTTAACCGCAGGGTCGTTGGTTCGAGTCCAACTTGGGGAGCTAAGGTCCTTCCGCGGCCCGACGGCCGTCCACGCGCCCAATCCCTAAGCCAAGAAATGCCTCAAGACCCCCAAGACCTCATCGAAGTCCAGCGGCTTCCCTATATGGTCGTTCATGCCGGCCGCCAGGCAGTTCTCGACGTCCTCCTTAAAAACGTTCGCCGTCATGGCGATGATCGGGACGGTCCCCGCCTTCGGGATATCGAGCGCCCTTATCCTGCGCGTCGCCTCCAGCCCGTCCATCTCCGGCATCTGCATGTCCATGAGGATGGCCTCATACCTATCAGGCGACTCCGCGAACATGCGCACGGCCTCCATGCCGTTCGCCGCGCAGTCGATCCCCAGATGGGTCGGCTCCAGCAGCGCCATGACGATCTCGCGGTTGATCTCCACGTCCTCGGCGAGCAGTATGTGCCGTCCCCCGTATATCCCCCCTATGCCGTCATGGCCGTCCGACGTCTCGCCGGGCCTTTGCCGCGCATACCCTAGGCACCCGCGGACCGCGTCCGAGACCATGGACGGGAATAATGGCTTCTGGATGAACGCGCTTACGCCGGCCTTCCTCGCCTCGTCCGCTATCATGTTGCAATCGACGGCCGACGCCATGATGATGAACGGGTCGCCGGCTTGGGACGTCCTCCGCCTCAGCTCGGCGGTCAGCTCGATGCCGTCCATGCCCGGCATCCTCCAATCCACGAAGTAGACGTCGTAGCCGCCGCGCCCGATCAGGGCGATGGCATCCCCGCCGCTTTCGGCCACGTCGCAATGGCCGCCGAACCTCTCCACGATCCCCTTGACGTCATGCAGGACATGGGGGTCGTCATCGACGGCCAATATCCGGATGCCGGGCCAGTCGATATCCTGCGCGGCCGCCTTCGCCTCGCCGCGCCTCATCCTGACGGTCAGCATGAACGCGGCGCCCTTGCCCAGCTCGGATTCCACCCATATCCTGCCGCCCATAAGCTCCACGATGCTCTTTGAGATGGCGAGGCCCAAGCCGGTCCCTCCGAACTTGCGCGTCGTGTCGCTCTCGGCCTGCTGGAAGGGCTGGAACAGCTTCTCCTGCTGCTCGGGGCTGATCCCTATCCCAGAGTCGGTTATGGACACCATGACCTCGCATACCCCGTCGGCCTCCCCGACATAGTATGTCTGCAGCCTGATGAACCCGTCGTCAGGCGTGAACTTGACCGCGTTGCCCAAAAGGTTCGTGATCACCTGCGCGAGGCGCTGATCGTCGCCGTATAGGAATTGCGGGATGTCCCTGTCGATGTATACGGACAGCCTCTGCCTCTTCTCGTCCACTCGCATGGATATCACGTTCACCACGCGCATCAGCGTCTGCTCGAAGTCGAACCCTGATATCGACAGCTCGAACCTGCCGGACTCTATCTTGGAGACGTCGAGCACGTCGTTTATGACCCCCAGCAGATGGATGGACGCGTTCTCTATCTTGCTGAGGGCGTAGTCCTTCCGGACGACGTCGTCCGCCTGCTTGGCGATCGCCGTCATGCCTATGATCGCGTTCATGGGGGTCCGTATCTCGTGGCTCATGTTGGCCAGGAAGGACGACTTGGCCTGGCTGGCGGCCACCGCCTCGGCGGTGCGCTCCCGCACGAGTATGTTGAGCCTCCGGCTCTCGCCGTGCTTCCTGTAGTAGAAGACGATCCCGAACAGGACGAGCAGTCCCAGTACCACGCCGAGCGCGGTGAAGCCCACGACGAACGGCAGCCGCTCCTGCTCCAGCCGCACGCGGTAGTCATAGGTCCTGCGGGTCCACTGCCCCGCTATCCCCTTCGTGTCTATCATCTCCAAGGCCTTGTCGACGATGGAGCATAGGTCGGCCTCACCTATGTTCATCCCGAACGTCGACTCGACCACCCGGTCAAAGACCACGTTGGCCTTATACCCAGTCTCCTCCCGGAAGTTCGTCAGGGCTAGCAGCTTGAACATGCTCGATATGATCATGTCCACCTCGCCGCGGGCCAAGGCGTCTATGCTGATGTCCGACCCCTCGTACGTGACCGTGCTCCTGTGGTTCGGGAACCACGTCTCGAACAGCTCCTGGTATGCCGTGTTGCGGGGGACCCCGATCCTTACGTACAGGATCTCGTTGATGCTTATGTTGGGATGCTCAGTCTTGGATATGAGCGCGTAGTTGTCGCTTAATAATATGGTCGAGGGCCATAGGTAGCGCCCCTCCCTCTCCGGGGTGCGGATCAGCTCGGATATGAGCGAGACCTCCCCATTGTCGAGCATCGAGAGCAGTTCCGGCCATTCCGCGGTCGGGCCGTTGGCCAGCTCGAACGTGAGCCCCGTAAGCTTGCCGACCTCCTCCAGGACGTCGAAGACGACTCCCTGCCAAGCCTTTTCCTTCACGTTGTAGAAACTCATCGGGTAGTTCTCGTACTCCGCCGCGAACCTGACGGTCGGGTGCGCCTTGATGTATTCCTGCTCCACGTCGCTGAGCCTCGTAAAGAACTTGTGCACGAGGTACTCATCATAGCCCTCCCTGAAGAGCTCCGTCACATGGTGGATGGCGCCGTCATCCAAGGCCTTCTGCACGACCGATATGACGGGCATGAGGTCGGGGTTAAGCGTGGTCATGGAGACGGGGCTGTATATGGCGGGCAGGAAGTCCGTGGCCACTATGTCATCGTAGACGTCGAAGGCGTCCTCCACGTTCCCTTCGGCGATGAACGCGTCCCCTTCCCCGCCCTTGAGCATCTCGTAGGCGGACTCATAGTCGTTGATGAGGATGACCTCGTACTCTCCTTGCAAGAGGGACGTGACGTCGCCTATCGTAGACGAGCCCGCGAGGAACATGAGCCGGATCGGCCTGGAGGCCGCGATCTCCTCCAAAGGCTTGCTGTTCCTGATCCGAAAGGACCTTACCAGCCGCACGGCGATAGGGTCGGTCATGTAGTAAGGCTTCCTGCTCGGGTCGGTCGGGTTCCTCCTTTCCTCGGTAGGCGTCAGCTCACCGGAAAAGTCGATCTCCCCTGTGCCCAGGCCGGCCACCAGCTCGCCCCACTCATGGAAGACGGGCCTGAACTCGAACTCGAACAGCCCGCTCAGCCATTCGCAGAACAAGGCGGCGAAGCCGTTGACCTTACCCTTTTGGGAGTCGCGGAACAGCTCGGTGGACGGAAGCATGCCGTACGTGAAGTATTCGGCACGTTCCTTCAACGCCTCGATGGCCCGTATCTCCCCTTCCGTCACGTTGGGGATCTCACGGTAGCTGGCGTATTGCCGCCGGTCGGTCGGCGGCTCATCGATGCCGCAGCCGGCGAGGGCCCCTAGCAGGATAATTAAGGCTAGCGCCGC
>WRCU01000060.1 GCA_009783805.1 Oscillospiraceae bacterium | reverse complement strand
TCCAGCGACGGGAGGACCATCAGGCTGTGCACCTTGCGCGTCCTGCCCCCGCGCCTGTATATGCAGCTGACCTCGCCGGAGACGACGAACCTGGGTTGGGCGAGGCCGTCCGGCGCCGGCGGGAAGGTAGGCCCCGCATCCCGCCGCGCGCGCTCGCTCAGGGCGTACAGCCCGTCCCCGCAAGGCTCGAGGCATCGCTCGAGCTCCGCCCGCCAGCCCGCGTGCGTGAAGTCGCCGGTCCCCAGGAGCCCCAACCCCTTGACGCGCGCCCAGCCCTCCAGGCAGGACGGGACGCAGTCCTTGCTGGTCGCCCTCGAGTACCTGGAGTGGACGTGCAGGTCCGCGTATACCACGTCTATCCCATCCCGTCATCGGTTTGGCCGGCCGTCTTAGGCCGGCCTGGTCGGAGGCCCCGCGGCCGCGGCCCGCCCTTTATGGGGGCCGGCGCCCGCCGCCGCCCCTATATGCGGCCCGCCTCCTCGAGGAAGGCGATGACGTTGCCGACGGGCGTCCCCGCCTGCACCGCGTGAGAGGGCGCCAGGATGTAGCCGCCCCCCTTGCCTAGCACCTTGATGCGGTCACGCACCTCACGGCGCACCTCGTCCTCGGTGCCCCAAGGCAAGGTGTGCTGCACGCTGACCCCGCCATGGAAGGAGAGCCTGTCCCCGTATCCCGCCTTCAGCGCTACGGGGTCCATCCCCTTGGCGTCGAATTGCAAAGCCTCCAGGACATCGATGCCCATGTCGATGAGCCCCGGGACGGCGTCCATGACCGCCCCGTCGCTGTGGTACATCACCTTCGGGCCGTATCCGTGTATGAGCCTGTTGAGCCTTGCGTGGTGAGGCTTGAGCATGCCCTCCCACATGGACGGGGACATGATCAGGCCTTCCTGGCCGCCTATGTCGTCCGCGGTGAAAACGATGTCGAAAAGGCCCCTGGCCTCCTCATGCACCCTCGTGTGGAATGCGACGAAGAAGTCGGTCACCCTCCTGAAGATCTCCCAGACCAGCTCCGGGCTTTCCGCGACGTCGGTGAGGATGGCCTCGAACCCGCGCATGTACCAAGAGGACTCGAAGATGTTGCCGAACGAGATGCACAAGGCGTAGCGGCCGTCCTCCCCCGCGGCCCTGACCTTGTCGGCGAACCCGTCGAAGTCGAACCAATCCACGGAGGGCCATAGGAATGAGTCCAGGTCCGAAACGGAAGAGACGTCGGCCAGCGGGTATCCGCATATCTCGCTATAGGTCCCCGGCCCGTAGCTGACCGGCTTCCTGGTCACCCCCCACATGTCGACGGACGTGCCGTCCGGCCTGTTCACGCGCCTCTCCGGGGGGCCCTTGAATTCCGGGTACGCCCAGCGGAGGTCGCTGAGCCCCCTAAGGAAGGCGTCCACCTCGGCGGCGTCCCTGAGGCCCAGCCTGGGGGCCATGGCCACGCGGACCGGGTGGTTCACCCCGAAGCCCATGCTGAACGGGACCTTGTCGGTCTCCTTATGCGACAGGGCCGCCAATACGCGCTCCCTCGGAGTCATTACGCTGTCAGCCGGCAATCCTTCCACCCCTTTCCCGTATGCGGCCCATCCGGGCCGTGGGCGACGTCGCGTGACGAACGATGGGGAGGCGCGCCCGCAGCCGCCCCGCCAACTGATACTATACCACCGTGAGGCGGAGGCGCGCCCGGGTGAGGCCGCCATCCAGTCAAGGCAGCCTGGTGAGGCTCACCATGACGGCCTCCGGGCAGTCGCCGAACGTGACCTCGAACCCTTGGGACAGCGCCTCGGACGTGTACGTGGCCCTCAGCCCTCCCGGCCTGCCGTCGTCCAGGCGATAGGAGGCCCCGGGGACCAGGCCGCGCGGCCTGACCGTGAAGCTTCCGTGCGGGCATCCTTCTTTCCTGTATATGAATATGCAGGAATTGGCGCCCGCCCTATCGGAGTATTGGGATGCGAGGATCCGGTCGGATTCGCCGCGCGGGGGGGTGAGCGGGTGGAACGGCCCGTTCAGGGCTTTCCTGGCGGCGCCGTACCTACTCAGCAAATGCCTCGCCCGGCCGGGGTCGTAGGCGGGTATGCCGTCCACCACCGCCTCCGGGGAGTCGGCGATCCAACCTATGCATAATGATGAGGGCACCGCGGAGAGGAACGAGTAGTCGTCGTAGCGGTTGGCGTGGCAGGTGAATGAGGCGCACGGCAGGTAGTGGGAGAGCGCGAAGAGGGAGTCCTGGTCGACGGCCTCGTCGAACCAATGGTCGGTCTTCTGGTGGGTATGGAACCTTTTGACCATCTCCAGGTCGATGCGGCGCCCCCCGCTGGAGCACCCGTCCATGAAAAGCCCGGGCCACGAGGCGCGTATGCGGTCCAGGAAGCCGTACAGGCCGTTCACGTACTTGATCTCGGTGATGCCCACCCTGTCCGGGGCGTCGTTCGCGCGCCAATATTCCAGCGGGTCCATGTTGAAGTCCTGCCTATAGCAGGTGAAGCCCGGGGTTTCGAAGAACCCCGCCAAGATGGCGGTCAGGCGGTCCACGGCCTCGGGGTCGCCCATGTTCAGGAGCATGTGCTCCGTACCGCCGCCGCCTTCCCCCCCGCCGCCGGCCGATCCGCCCCGCTTGAGGAGCAGGTCCGGGCGGGCCTTGGCCAACGCGGTCCCGGAGCATACCCGCTCGGGCTCGAACCACAGCCCGTAGCGCATCCCGCATTCGGAGGCTGCCTCCGCGACCGGGCCGATCCCGGCCGGGTACCTGGAGGCGTCCGGGTCCCAGTTGCCGGCCCCGTCGGGCCATCCGCCCGTGAACCACCCGGCGTCGGTGATGACGCCCTCCACCCCCAGCGGGCCCAGGGACCGGATGAGCGACGATTGGTTCGCCGCGTCGCACTCGTTGAGCCAATGGCCGAACCTCGTGAAGCACGTGTTGCAGAAGAGGTGGGGCTCCGACCCCCTGCCCGGGAGCCTCGGGACGTACTCGTCGAGGATCAGCCCCCTAAACCGGCCGTAGGCCTCTTCCGGATCACCCCGCCAAAAGAGCGCCAATACGGAGGGCAGCGCGACCGACTCGCCCGGGCGCAGCGTGAACCTGCAGTCTTCCAGCCCGCCGCGTACCGTAAGGGCGTCGCCGTCCGAGCCGAATCCGCACCGCCATTGGCCCGACCAGCCTATGGCCATCACGGTCCTCATTCCGCCTGAGTCGACGGTGAACCAAGGTGAGTCGTGGTTTGAGCTCCTGCCGCCCGCCGTATGCAACTCATGCGACTCCCCGTCCGCGATGGGGACGGTGCGCTGCCTGAAGTCCTCGGCGCTCGACAGGCCGCCCTTCATTGCGTGCAGGACGAAGCCCAGTCCTGGGATCGGCCCCCGCAGCGGCAGGTCGACCGAGCAAATAGCCTCTATGATGGGGGTGTCGGCGTCGCCCGCGTTCTCCATGGAGGCCTTCCACTCCATCGCGGGCTCGCCGTCGTAGCGCGTGACGGTGACGCTCACCTTCAGCCGCGGCGCGGCGCCGGGCTCGCTGAACGTCAGCGTCAAGGCCTCGCGCCTCCCGAGCGTCTCGCGGGAGACACCGAGCCGCCATCCGCCCATGAACTCCCGCGAGCCTACCCCCCCATACGTGAAGGACATGGGAAGGGCGGCCTCGAGGGGCGGGTCCATGATCCATTCCGGCAAGGCCGCGGCGGGACCGTCATGGCCGCCGCCTAATAGGCCCCTTAAGCTTTCCTTTACGACGTCATCTTCATATGACACCACCGCCCCGCCTCCCTCGGCACGTCATTCGCGCCCATGCGGCCTAGGTTGGGGCCGCATTGCGTTTGCCCCCAAACAGGCATACAATCTTGACTCAGCGTTTGGGACCCGGGCCGCCGCCCATGGGGCGAAGGCCTGCGGTCCCCATGGTCGCCGGGACCGGTCGGGCGCGGTCCGCCAACGGTCAGAATGAAGGATAGCATATGCCCGGCATAGGGACAATCGTGAACGTGGCCGCCATCCTGGTGGGCGGCGCCGTGGGCCTGGCGCTCAGGAAGGCCCTCCCGAGCCGGGTGGCGGGGACGGTCATGCAGGGGGTGGGGCTGGCCGTAGTGGCCGTCGGCCTGTTCGGCGCCATCGGCGCCTCATTCGCCGCGGACGGGGGCAGGCTCTCATACGACCACGTCCTGATCATGATAGCCTCGCTGGCGGTCGGCGCCTTGGTGGGTGAGGCCGTCAGGGTCGAGGATAGGCTGGACTCCTTGGGCAAGGCGGTGGAGAGGCGGTTCGCGGCGGCCGGCGGCGAAGGCTCGGTCTCCCAAGGCTTCGTCACGGCCACGCTCGTCTTCTGCGTGGGGTCGATGGCCATCGTGGGATCCTTGGAAGATGGGATCAAGGCGGATCCGACCATCCTCCTCGCGAAGTCCGCGCTGGACGGCATCACGTCCATGATCTTCGCCTCGGCCATGGGGGCGGGCGTCTTGCTTTCCGGCGCCGCCGTCGGGCTGTACCAAGGCCTCATCACGCTTTCGTCCGCGTTCGTGTCCCCATTGCTGGACGGCGCGACGGTGGACCGTATGTCGCTCGTCGGTTCGGTCTTGATCGTCGCCATCGGGCTCAACATGCTGAAGGTGGCCAAGGTGAAGGTTGGGAACTTGCTGCCGGCCGTATTCGTCCCCATCGCATACGGGGGCGCGTTGGCCGCGGCGGATGCGATCAAGGCCATGTGGGGCGGCCCTTGACCGCTTCTGGGTACGCCTTCGGCATGCGGTTGACTGACGCATCGTTCCCATCAAGGTGAAAGGAAGGTAATGGCGTGCTCAAGATAATGAGGTATTTGAAAGCCGGGGAGCTGCTGGCCGCGGCCGTGTGCCTGGGGCTGATAGTGGCCCAGGTTTGGCTGGACCTGAAGCTGCCGGGATATATGTACGAGGTGACGACGCTCGTGCAGACGCCCGGGAGCACGATGGGCGAGATATGGGCCAACGGCGGGTACATGCTGCTCTGCGCCTTGGGCAGCCTCGCCTCCTCCGTCATGGTGGGCTTCGTCGTCGCGATGATAGGCTCGTCGTTCGCCCGCAGGGTACGCTCGATGCTGTTCGCCAAGGTCGAGTCGTTCTCGCTGGAGGAGATGGGCAGGTTCTCCACCCCCAGCCTGATCACCAGGTCGACCAACGACGTGACCCAGGTCCAGATGTTCATCGTCATGGGCATGCAGATGATGGTTAAGGCCCCCATTACGGCGGTCTGGGCGGTCACCAAGATAGCCGGCAAGGGCTTCGAGTGGACGCTCGTGACCGGGGTGGGCGTACTGCTGGTCCTGGCGATGGTCTCCCTGCTCATGGTGTTCGTCATACCTAAGTTCCGGATGATGCAGACCTTGACCGACAACATAACCCGCGTCGCGAGGGAGAACCTCACCGGGCTGAGGGTGGTGAGGGCGTACAACGCGGAGGGCTACCAAAGCGCGAAGTTCGAGGCGGCGAACGCCGAGCTCACCGACACGCACCTGTACACCAACCGCGCCATGGCCATCATGATGCCGTTCATGACGCTGATCATGAGCGGGCTGTCCATAGCGATCTACTGGGTTGGGGCGTACCTGGTGGACGCCGCCGGCATGGCCCCCAACGCGGCGGGCACGCCCGAGAGGCTGGCGGTCTTTTCCAACATGGTCGTCTTTTCCAATTACGCCATACAAGTGATCATGTCATTCATGATGATATCCATCGTCTTCGTGATGCTCCCCAGGGCGGGCGTGGCGGCGAGGCGCATCAACGAGGTCCTGGGAACCGAGCCGTCCATAGTCGGTGGGGGGGCGGAGACCGGCCTGGCGGGCTCGGAGGGCGAGGTGGAGTTCAGGGACGTGTCGTTCAGGTACCCCGAGTCCGCGGACTATGCCCTGGAAAACGTGTCCTTCAAGGTCCGCAAGGGCGAGACGGCCGCCATCATAGGCTCCACGGGCAGCGGGAAGACGACCTTGGTGAGCCTCATACCGCGGTTCCGCGACGCCACGGAAGGGACGGTCCTCGTAGGCGGGGTGGACGTCAGGGAATACAGGCACGAGTCGCTGCTCAATGCGATCGGCTACGTCCCGCAGAGGTCCGTCCTGTTCACCGGCACCGTCGGCTCGAACGTCGGGTACGGCGACAACGGCCGGGGGGCGTTCTCGGCGGAGGCCATAGCGGCGGCCTCGGAGACCGCGCAATGCGCGGAGTTCGTCATGAGGATGGATGGCGGGCTGGACGCCGCGATAGCCCAAGGCGGTACGAACGTCTCCGGCGGGCAGAAACAGCGGATATCCATAGCCAGGGCGGTATGCAGGGAGCCGGAGGTGCTGGTCTTCGACGACTCGTTCTCCGCGCTCGACTTCCGCACGGATAAGGAGCTTCGGGGCGCGCTTAGGGAGAAGCTGCCCGGCACGACCAGGATCGTCGTGGCCCAGCGGATAGGGACGATCATGGACTCCGACGTCATAGTGGTCCTCGAGGAGGGCAGGGTCGTGGGCATCGGCAGGCATGGGGACCTGCTCCGCGACTGCCTCGTCTATAGGGAGATCGCGGAGTCGCAGCTTAGCGAAGGGGAGTTGGCGTCATGAGCGAGAGTGGAGGGAGGCAACCGAGGAGGGCCGGGATGGGCGGCCCCATGGGCGGCGGGCCCCATGGCGGCTTCGCCGGCGAGAAGGCCAAGGACTTCGGGGCCGCGCTGGCCAAGCTCCTGGGGTACTGCAGGAGCCACGTGCCGGCGATAGCCGCGGCGCTTTCGCTGGCGGCGGTCGCCACGTTCTTCCAGATCATCGGCCCCGACATGATCAAGGGGATGACGGACGCGGTCATGGAGGGGTTGCCGAAGGTCATGGGCGGCGTGCCCATACTGGGGTCCGTTGACTTCAAGGCGTTGACGGGGACCGCGGCGCTTCTGGTGGCCTTCTACTCGTTCTCCGGGGCGGTCGGGCTGGCGGAGAACCTGATCATGGCCGGCATCGCGGCCAAGGTTTCCAAGAAGATGAGGACCGACATAGCCGGCAAGGTGAACAGGGTGCCCTTGGTCTACTTCGACGGCGCCACTTATGGCAACGTGATCAGCCGCATAACCAACGACGTCGACGCCATCGGCGTGACGCTCAACCAGAGCCTGGACGGGATGGTGAGGGCGGTCGCGCTGCTCGCCGGCTCGGTCATCATGATGTTCTTGAACAGCTGGGTGCTGGCGCTCGTCGCCATCGGGTCGTCCCTCCTCGGGTTCGCGTTCATGGCGCTCGTCATATCGAGGTCCCAGCGATTCTTCAAGCAGCAGCAGCAAGGGTTGGGCGAGATCAACGGCCACATAGAGGAGGTCTACTCGGGGCATGAGGTGGTCAAGGCCTACAACGGGGGCGCGGCGGCGCGCGAGGCCTTCGAGGGCATAAACGAGAGGCTTTACGTGAGCGGGTGGAAGTCGCAGTTCATGTCGGGGCTCATGATGCCGGCCATGCAGTTCATCGGGAACCTGGGGTACCTGGCGGTCTGCGTCGTGGGCGCGGTGCTCGTCATGGACGGCTCTATAGGGTTCGGCGTGATAGTCGCGTTCATGATCTACGTGCGGCTGTTCACGCAGCCGCTCTCGCAGATAGCCCAGGTCATGCAGTCGTTCCAGAGGACGGCGGCGGCCGGCGAGAGGGTGTTCGAGTTCCTCGCGGAGGCGGAGCTGGCCGATGAGGGCGGCAAGGGGCTTAGGCTCTCCGGTGCGATAGGGGACGTGGAGTTCAAAGACGTCTGGTTCGGGTATGACAAGGGGAAGCCGGTCATCAAGGGCTTCTCCGCGAAGGTGAGGTCAGGGCAGAAGGTAGCAATAGTCGGTCC
>WRCU01000059.1 GCA_009783805.1 Oscillospiraceae bacterium | reverse complement strand
GGAAGCCATCGGCCCTCGCCGTGGCCGCCGCATCGACCCGGCCCGCAGGGCCCGGCGGGAGGCCATCGGCCTTCGTATCCCCTACCATTGCAACCCTATCCCCATAGTCGCCGCATAAGCCATTAAAAACGGATTCACCGACGGCATCGCACCGCGCCCATCCTTGGCGCCTTTCATCCCAAGCGCCTTTGAGCTCGGGGTCGATGCCGGCCGATGCGGGCCCATACCATAATGCTTGGCGCGCATCGGCGATCGGGCGCAATTGCTTCAGGCTTGGAAGCATCCCCCCCATGGATAGGGATGCGCCCCCTATCCCCGAAGCCATTCTTTCTTTGCCTAGGGTCTTCCGCCTTGCGCCCGCGCGCCCCGCGCGTCTCCCGTCCCCGCGCGGGTGGCCGAACCTCGCGATCGCCCTCTTGATGGCCTCGATGACCATGCCGATCGGGCCTGCCCCCCCGGTTCGGCCTTGCCGCCGCTCCCCGCCCATCCTGACCGATCCCGCGTCGGATCCCGCGCCGGACCCCGCGTCCGCGCCGCCCGCCGCGGCGGGGCCATGGCCCTTGGCCCCCACCGCGCCCGCCTCGCCGGTCGGGTCCTTGCCCACGGCCACCCTCCCGGCTTCCAGCGCCATGTCCAGCTCCTTGAGGAAGCGGGCCTGGCTGGCCAAAAACAACTGGCCTTCGGCCGAGGAGGCCACCATCCCCTCGGCCAGGGCCCGCATGCCCGCCATCAGCCCGTGTGGGCCGCCGTGGGAGAGGGACAGTGCCTCGCATCCGGCGAAATAATGAGCGGCGCCGCGCAGCGCCGAGCCGAACAGGTTGAACGGCATGAACGGGAGGCTGACCGTCCCGCCCTCCCCGACGAAGAGGAGCTCGGGATCGAGCGCGACGGACCCGCCGTAGATCAGGTAACGCGAGCATTCGAGGAGGAGGGCCAGAGCCTTGCGCGAATAGCCGGCATAATCGGGGGCGGGGCCCGACGCGGCCATCCTCGCGAGGCTCGTCGCGGCGCCCTTCCTGTACAGGAGCATGACCCGCTGGTCCCTGTACTGGACGGTAGGCAGCAGCAGACCCTCTATACGGCATGCCGCCAGCATGTCGACCTGATAGGCGGACATCCGCTCGTGCTTGTAAAGCGTGACGCACAGACCCCTATCGCCGTCGTCCACCTTCCACATGGTTCACCCCCGCGGCGCTTCCGCCGCCTTCCCGGGCATGCGTCACCGCATGTCCAGAGGGTTCAGCTGACCCCTGACGTCCGCGCCGAAGACCTGGTCGATGATGCCCGTGACGAACCCTATGATGGCGTTGCGGAAGATGAGCGCGATCCCCACCAAGACGGCGATGATGATCACGATCTCCACCGTCCCCAAGCCACTGCGGTCACCGGCGAACGCCTTCGCCGCGCGGATACACTGCTTTGCCAACATGACGTTTACCTCCCTAATGTTTGGTTTGCCTCAGGCATGGGCCTAAAAGCCGTTGAAAGATATGACCGCCGGGGTGGCGACTACCAAGAGCACGGCCAGGAACATGATCACCATCGGCAGCAGCAGCTTCGTGGACGCCTCCTCCCCCAGCCTCTTGGCCGACTGCTTCCTGACCTCCCAGCATTCCTTCGCCTGCATCCTCAGGATCGTCACCAAGTCCTGGTTGCCCTTCCTCATGTTCTGCACGAGGACCGAGACGAAGGACGACACGGACCTGACCGACAGGCGGGCAGCCATGGCCTCATACGCCTTGTGCTCCGGGACCCCTCCGTGCACCTCGTCCACCGCCGCCTTCAACTCGCCGTACAGGACGCCCTTCCCGGCCTTTTCGGAGGCTATCCGCTCCATGGCCCTGAAGGTGGTCATGCCCGCGTTGACGAACAGCGCGAGCCTGTTGATGAGGGACGGCAAGTCGCGCTCCACCTCATCCGCCCTCCGCCGAGCCTTCCTGTCCAGGTCCATGTCCTTGGCCATGAATACGGCCACCCCGAAGGCAAGCCCGATCGGCGCCGAAAGGACCCCCCCGCCGGCGGCGAGGGTAAAAAAACCTGTGGCCGCCGCGGCCGCGAGCGACAGGACGGCCTTGTCGGCCACGTATTCGCTGACCCCGCCCCTCAGGGACGCCTCCCCCGCCCCCTTGGCCCCGCCCGCCAGCCCCGCCCTGATCAGGCGCAGGTGGGTCTTCCTGAAGTACGGCCCGCCGAAGCTTACCCCCAAAATGCGCATGGTCCGGATGGCGGCTTGCCGCGCGCCCATTTTCAAGCCCATAGCCTGGTCCCCCCTTCGCTAGAATTCGGCCTTCGCGACGATCCTCCCGGAAATAAGCCAGGAAAGGGCCATGAGCCCGATGCAGACAGTCATGGCCAACCTGCCCGGCAGCGTCTCGAACACGGGTGCCATGTAGTCGCCGCTCGTCAGTGAGAGGATCGCCAGGAGCGCGACCGGGGTCGCGTTGAGGATGCTCTTCTCCAGCCTCTTCTGCGCCGTCGCAGTCTCTATTTCTTGCATGACGGCCATCCTGTCCCCGATGACGTCGACGGCGTTCCTGATGACCGTGACCATGTCGCCCCCCGACTTGCGGCACGTCAGCATGATCCCCACGAAGTCGTCCACATCCTCCTGGCCCACCCTTTGGGCGAACCCCCGCAAGGAGGCCTCCATGCCCATCCCCGTGTCCAGGTTCCTGCATATCTCATGGCACTCGGCCACTATCATGGCGTCCGGCCCCCCATACAGCGCGGTCAGATCCTGGAGCGCCGCCTTCAGGGCGTTTTCGACTGACCTCCCGGAGAAGACGGACGAGGACAGGGATACGGTCATGTCCCGAAACTGCGCCCTGAACTCGGACCGCTGTCGTTGGCGGTGCCTTCCCGCCTTGAGCCTGGCGTAGGTGAGCCCCAAGGGGCATAGAGCCGCCGCGACGGCCGCGCTCCGGTAAAACAGATAAAGCGCGCCGAAGGTCGCCAAGGCACCGCAGACGCCCCAAAAAACCGACGCCCTCAGGCCCATCGCATATGGGTCGGCGACCTTGGGCCCGCCCCCGCCGCCTTCCGCGGGCCTCGCGCCGCCGCCCGCCCCCGCGGCATGGGCCGCGTCAGTCGCCCCCTTGCCCAAAGCCCCTCTTCCTCTTAATGACCCCATTCTTCGTCCTCACCAACTCTCCGGCCTCGTCCCGCTCGAAGAGCGGGTTCAGCTCAAACGACCCCTGGCCTGGGCCCACCAACTCGTCTATCTCCATTACCAACCGTCTCCCGCCCGACGACTTCGCCAGGTGCACGATGATCTCGATCCCAGAGGCGATCTGCCTGCGGATGGCGTCCAAGGGATAGCTGCAGCCCGCAAGGACCATCGTTTCCAACCTGCCGAGCATGTCGCGGGCCGAGTTCGCGTGCCCGGTCGACAGCGAGCCGTCATGGCCGGTGTTCATGGCCTGCAGCATGCTGAAGGCTTCGGACCCCCTGCACTCGCCGACGATGATCCTGTTTGGGGCCATGCGCAGGCTCGCCTTTATGAGTTCCTGCATCCCTATCTCGCCCGTGCCCTGGGTGTTCGCGTTCTTGGTCTCCATCCTCACCATGTTCGGGACGGACCTGATCTGCAGCTCGGCCGAGTCCTCGATGGTGATGACCCTCTCGTGCGGGGGGATGTAGCCCGCCAGCACGTTGAGGAACGTCGTCTTGCCCGATCCCGTGCCGCCGCTCACGAAGACGTTGTACCCGCATGCGACCACGCCCCCCATGAACTCGGCGCATTCCTGCGTCAACGTGCCCAAGGCCACCAGCTGCCCCATCGTGAGCGGGTCCTTCGGGAACTTGCGTATCGTCATGTATGGGCCCGCCAACGCGACCGGGGGCATCACCACGCTCACCCTGGATCCGTCGGGAAGCCTCGCGTCGACGATGGGGCTGGACTCGTTGACGACCCTGTTCACGCCCGACACGACCTTGTGTATCAAGTCCTCATACCTTTCACGGCTGTCGAACCTCACGTCGGTACCCTGCATCATGCCGCCTTTGCCGACGAAGACGCTGTCGTGGCCGTTGACCATGACCTCCGTCACCTCGCCGTCGTCCATGAGGGGCTGGAGCGCGTCCATCCCCCGGATGGACGCGAATATGCCGTCTATGAGGCCGACTTTGCCGATCAAGCCCATATGGGCCGTCTCCTCCATGGACATCACTATGGAGACGATGGCGCCGCGGATCACGTCATCGGGCTCGTCCGTCTCGGTACGCTCATTCAAGGCGGCCCTGACCTTCGCCTCTATCTTCCGCACGGATTCGTCACGGACCATGGCGCCCCTCACATCAGGTACCCGCGCAGCCATTCGGCGGCCGCGCGCACCGACCTTCCCAATTCGGAGTCCCAATCGACCCCGCCCTCGCCCCCGAACCCACGGTCCTCGGGTATCCGGCCGCCCGGTATCGCCAGCCTCCCTATGGCCTCGGGGGGCTCGGCGCGCGCTCGCTCGGCGCCCGCCATGTTGATGAGCGAACGCCACCTGCACGGTTCCAAGGCCCTCTCGGCCGGCGCGCCGAAGTGGGCCTCGCAGGCCTCGCAGAACCTGGCCAGCTTCTCCGAGTGGGACCTTTCCTCCTTGGCGACTATCACGTTCAGGTCGGCCATGGCCAAAACCTTCAGGTTGACGGCGTCCAGCCTGGGGTCGAGGTCGACCACGGTCACGTCGACGTTCGACGCGCATCTCATTACGGAGAGGAGGAACTCCGCGTCGCCCTCCGTAACGTCGCCCATTTCGGCGGCCGACGCGGGACGGTACGGGAAGAGCGCGCCGGAGCGCCTGCAGGGGGTGAGCGTCTCGGAGACCTTGAAGACGAGGGACTTGTCCCTTTCCCTGACGAAGTAGAGGAGGTCGGACATGCCCATCCCCCCCTGCGCGTCAAAGGCCGCGGGCCTGGCCTGCGACCTTTCCAGTGATATATACGCCGCCCTCTTGCCTAACATGGAGAGGGATGCGGCCACCATGGACGAGACCGTGGTCACGCCGGACCCTCCCTGAGGCGAGTAGAACGAGATTATGGGGCTTCCGCCCATGCCCCCGGGACCGATGCGCAGATCGTCCAGGGATGCCAGCCCGACTATGCCCAGCCATACATCGGCGACGGCGGCGTATGCGGCTATCTTTTTCAGGCCGGGATAGGCCGAGCCGGCCTCCTCCCCTTTCCCGCACATGCAGAGGACGCCGATATGGGCCTCATCGCCCAGGTTGATGAGGCCGGGGCTCAGTGACCTCGCGCCGCAATAGCGCATCGCGGCCTCCTCCGTGAGTATGGCCGCGTCCATCGCGGCGCCGCCGGGCTCGCCTTTCCGCAGGAAGCCTTCGTAGTCGGTGAGGTCAGAGAAAAGGTGGAACGCGACGTTCCTCTCGCCGCGTTCGGCCAGGTACGCCATAAGGTCATCGGCGTACCTGCCCCCATCCCCAACGATCGCCACGTCTATGCCCGTCATCGGCTCGTCCCTCCTATTGGGGGATATTATAATAATTTACAATATTTGTCAATGATAGCGAGCACGGCCCCCCACCCGTCGCCTGAGAGCCGGCCATGGGGCTTTGGGAGGCCGCGCAGGCCCATATGTGCTATCATGGTCGGTATCAGGCCTTATGGCGGCCTTAAGGGGAATCTCGAAGGGGGCTCTCGAATGGGACCTACGCTCGTGGTCTTGGCGGCGGGGATGTCGAACAGGTTCGGCGGGGACGGCATGAAGCAGGTCGAGCCCGTCGGCCTGAGCGGGGAGGTCATAGCCGAATTCTCCGTCTACGACGCGCTGAGGGCCGGGTTCGGGAAGGCCTTGTTCGTGGTTCGGCGCGGCAGCGAGGGCATGATGCGCGAGAGGATCCTCGACCGCATGCAGAAGGCCATAGAGGTGGAGTGCGCCTTCCAGGAGCTGGGTGACGTCCCGGCCGCCTACGGGGGCCCGGGCGTCGCCGAGGGCAGGGAGAGGCCGTGGGGCACGGGCCATGCCGTGCTCGCGTGCAGGGACGCGGTGAGGGATGGGTTCGCGGTGGTGAACGCGGACGACTACTACGGCCCGGCGGCGTTCAGGATGCTGGCCGGGCACCTGAGGGAGGCGGGTTGCGACCCGCGCTCGAGGGACTACTGCGTCATAGGCTTTGAGGTCGGGAGGACCCTGCCCGAGCGCGGGGCCGTCTCGAGGGCCGTGTGCGAGACGGATGGGGACGGGATGCTCATGGGGATCAGGGAGATAAATGAGATAGGGAGGAAGGGCGACAGGATAACGTACGCCAAGGCGCGGCCCGGAGCCGGCGAGGCGGCCGGGGGGGGCGGGGAGACGGGGCTCGCCGAGCTGGACCCCGCGACCCTCGTCTCGATGAACGCGTGGGGCTTCACGCCGGCGGTCTTCGGGTCCATGCTGTCGGGGTTCGGCCGCTTCCTTAATGAAGGCGGGCGAAGCGCGGCGGCGGAGTACTACCTCCCCACCGCCGTGGGCGACCTGGTGGACAGGGGCGAGGCCACCGTCAGGGTGTACCGTTCCATGGACACGTGGTACGGCGTGACTTTCAAGGACGACGCCGCGGCCGTGCGCGAAGGCGTCAGGAGGATGGTCGCCGAGGGGCTGTATCCGGAGAGCCTGTGGGGGTGAGGCCCGAACGCGCGGCGGCGGGCCGACGCCCCATGCATCCGTCAGACCCTTCGCGTGCGGCTCAGGATGGCGATTTTGGCCGCCCTCTCAGAACCGGACGACCGTACCCTTTTCGGCCGACTCCATGCAGGCCATGACGATCTTCAATGCCTCGTAGCCTTCGCGGCCGTCGATCTCCGGTTTCACGCCGCTTACTATCTCCTTGATGAACAGGGCGCTCACGCCGCTGTCGGACTGCCGCGCGTTCGTTTGGATGCCCGTGATGTCGTGGAACTCCCTCGACCCATCCGCGTACATGACCGCGATGTCATGGCCCGTCGGCCCGAACAGCGTCATGACGCCATTGTCGCAGTATAGGGTCGTGCTGTTGTCCTCCTTTTTATAAGACCAACTGGCGGTGATCGTGCCCATGACGCCGCCCTTCCCCCTGATCAGGCATACGGCGTTGTCCTCGACGTCTATCGGCTTCCCCTTATCCTTCCCGTAGGCGTAGCGTTTCTCCAGCGTGCCGGTGAACGCGGCGGCCTCGCAGAACGTCTCGTCGAGCAGCCACCTGAGCAGGTCGGCTTTGTGGATCCCCAGGTCGGCCATCGTCCCCAGGCCGACGTGCCTCTTTTCGAAGAACCACGTGTTCCTCCCGTCGATCGCCCAACCCTCGCAGCCTTGGTGGCCGAACGTGGTGCGGAACGTCTGCACCTTGCCGAGCCTACCCGACGAAAGGATCTCCTTGGCCTTTACATGGGCCGGCGCCAGGCGCTGGTTGTGGCCGATCATCAGGTTCCTGCCGGTTTCATCGGCGGCCTTAATCATCGCCTCCGCGTCCCCCAGGCTCGTCGCCATCGGCTTCTCGCACAGGACGTGCTTGCCGGCCTTCAGCGCCTCGACCGTCATCTTCGAATGCAGGACGTTGGTCGCGAGGACCAGGACGGCGTCTATCCCGGAATGCCCGATCACGCCCTTATAATCGTAATACGCCTTGGCCCCGTGCTCGGCTGCGATCTCGTCGGCCCGCTCCCTGACTATGTCGCAGACGGCGACGATTTTCGCGTTTGGGTTTGAGCTCAGTTCCGACAGGTGCCTTTTGCGGGCGATCGAGCCGCACCCTATCAAGCCTACGTTTACCATGGTCCGTTGCCCCCCATATATTTTTTATCCTCGCCTGTACGGGTCCCTTTTACTTCACCTAGCGTGCCTGCACCGCGGCCTGCCGCGGCCCGCCGGCCCCGGCGCCATGCCTCGCCGCTCAGCCGCGCCGGCCCGCCGCCTC
>WRCU01000058.1 GCA_009783805.1 Oscillospiraceae bacterium | reverse complement strand
GAGACGGAGGCGGAGGCGTATTCCGGCGTCCCGCAGGCCGGGTACGGTGACCCCGCGGACTGGGCGAGGGCGGCCGCGGAAGGGATGAGGCGGCTGGGCGCGGCCAACGTGATAATAACCATGGCCGACAAAGGCGCGTTCGTTTCGTTCGGCGGGCTTTCGGAGATGGTCCCGGCCTACTCGGTCGACCCCGTGGACTCGACGGCGGCCGGGGACTCGTTCAACGCGGCCCTCACGATGGCGTTGGCCGAGGGTAGGCCCACGCTGGAGGCCGTATCGTACGCATGCGCGGCCGGGGCGCTGACGGCGTCGAGGGAAGGCGCGCAGGCATCCCTGCCCACGGGCGAGGAGATAAAGGCGTTCATCAGGACCGCCAAGCTTAAGGGAGGCTGAACGGCGCGACCGCGCGTCAGCCGAAAGTCACGGAGGAGGCGCTGGGCACGAGCTGGATCCAGGTCTGCCCCTCATTAAGGGCTATGGCCTCGCCGCTCGGGTAGGAGTAGACGGTATTGTGCGTCCTGGAGTCCTTCCTCCACTCGATCTCGACGGCTTTGCCGCCGGCCACCAGCCAGCCCTTGCCCTGGCCCACGTTGCTGAGGGTCTGCCTGCCCTCCCTGTCGCCGGGGATGCCGGCGTTCGGCACGATGGAGACGATTATGTTCCTGGCCGTGAGCTGCATGCCCGGGACCCTGTCCATATGCCTCTCGCCGTTCCTGTATCTTAGGTACAGGCCCGTCTCGGCGTCATATTCGTATGAGCATCCATAGGCGGTGCTGTACGTGATGGAGACGCCGGCCGCGTCGAAGGCGACCTCGTCGAACGCGGCCTTCGCGAGCCCGTTGGTCTTCCGGAGGTCCACGACGGGCTGGCGGACCGGCCCGTATATGTCCATGGGGTCCAGGGAATCGTAAATGGGGTCTACGTACCCGAAGACCGGCTTGTTGTTCGAGTCGGTCCTGTACCTGTACTGCGCCACCCCCTCGCCTATCTTGGCGAAGCTGGTGTACGAGTCCTGCCAGTTGCCGGGCTCGCCGGTGATCTTCCAGAATATCCCCGCGCTGTTGAGGACGCCGTTGATGTTGCTGACCTTATAGTTCGTTATGTCGGCCTGCGCCATCGGGCTCCAGCCTATGTGGATGTATATAGCATCGTGTTCGATCACGTAGTCGATGAAGTAGTGCCTGGAGCTGCGCACGTTCCCGACCAGGTCTGAGTCCGCGTCCCAGTAGACGCCCATGAGCCTAGTCTCGCCGTACTCCACGACCATCTCGTACACGAACTGCGCCTGGTATATGCCCCCCTGAGGCAAACATCCGGGCCCTTCGTTGTCGATCATCACGGCGATGGGCCTGTGGGTGTAGACCGGCTTGGTGAAGTACGCGATCGTGCCCGCCGGAGAGTCGAGCAGCTTGCCGCCCGCCGCCTGCGTGGGGCCCCCCGATTCGGTCGGTGCGGGCGTCGGGGCCTTCGGCGCGGAGGTAGGGCTCGGGGTCCCCAGGCCGGCCGACCCTTCCGTATCCCCGCTCCCATCGGGCGTAGGGTCACCGCCCCATGCCAAGTCCCCGGAAGGCCCTTCGCCGTGGGTCCCCGTATCGCCTTCGATGAGGCCAGGACCGGCATCGCCGCCGGGACCTAGGGCTATGATCAATATGAGCAGGACAAGGGCCGCAAAAGCCAGGCCGACGATGTTGATATGCCTACGGGTCAGACGGACCAGCCTATCCCATGTCCCCATCGTCGTCATCGTCCTCTAGGTCGTCTATTTCGGCGTATTCCTCACTCTGCTGTATGAAAAGGTCGAAGACCCTGTCCACCTCGTCGTCGTCCTCGATGGAGACCAGGGTCTCCTCCCCGCTCTCCTCATTCGTGTCCATCCTAAGGATGACGATGTCCTCCTCCTCGTCATCCTCTCCCTCGCCGCCGTCATCGGGCGACTCCTCTTCCTGGGCGGGGGTGAGCACGAAGTAGACCTTTCCGTCCATCTCTATGGAGTCGATGAATTGGAACCTTTCCTCCTCGCCGTCTTCGTTCGTGAGGACGATGAAATCGTCCAAGTCATCCGCCATCATTCGCTCCCCTTTCCCGATAGCCTCAGCCTGTCCAGGTAACCGGTAAGAATTATCTCGCTGGCGGCCTTGTCGACCGAGCCGCCGCGGCGTATGTCCCGCTTCCCCATGCCGATGAGCGTCCTTTGGGCCGAGCGGGTGGTGAGCCTCTCATCCCAGAAGGTGACCCCTACGTCCCTTCCCCCGCACGATGCGCCGCCGTACCAGGACTCAGCGGCGTATCCGCCGCCCTTCCACCAACATATGAAGGCCTCCGCGCATACGGCCCCGGCGGCGGGACCCGGATCGGGGCTGCCCTCCATGGCCGAAATGAGGCGATCCGCAAAGCCTATGACCTTTAGGGCCGAAGGGCCCAAGCTGCCGTCCATGTTGAAGGGCAGGCCGACCACCACGAGGCCCACCGAGCGTTCGGATATTATATCACACAAAGAGCGAAAGGCAAAAAGGGCCCCGCGCCGCATGGTCACGTCGCGAAGCCCCGTCGCGGTCATCTGTAGCGGGTCGCTGACGGCGACGCCGCACCTGGCGTCGCCGTAGTCGACGGAGAGAACCACCATGTCAGCCCTTTTCGGTGCCCTCCAGATAGCTGCGCACCAACTCCTCAACCAGCTCGTCGCGCTCTATTTTCATGATGTTGCTCCTCGCGTTCAAGTGGTTGGTTATGTAGGTCGGATCACCTGAGAGCACGTAGCCCATTATTTGGTTGACGGGGTTGTAGCCCTTCTCCCTCAGGGCGGCGTAGACGCTGAGGATCACCTTCCTGGCCTCTGTCACGTTCTCGACCTCAGCCGTGTACTTCACGGTCTTGCCCGGCTCCATGCACCGCACCGCCTTTGCGCCGGGTGATGGCCCTAGGCATGGGCCGCCGGCGAATGCTCGTTTTGACAATAATACACCATTCCACGTCAAATGCCATGGCCGGCGGTAGGGCCCCAATCATAATATGGCGCCGTACAGCCCGTCTTTGTATCGGGACGTCAGCCGAACCTTCGCCAGCCTTCCGGCCAGGTCGGCGGGGCCATGGGCGTAGACCCTCAGGTAGTCGCCGGTGTATCCCTCCCACAAGGTCGCCGAGGTTTTTGCGCCCGGCCCCGTGGGTGCGTCTGCCGGATCGCCTGAGGCGGACTCCAGCAAGACTTCGGCGTCGCGCCCTATCCTCCCGGCTGCGTATCCCTCGAATGACCGTCCGCCTATCCCTTGGATCTCCCTCAGCCTCAGCCTCTTCGTCGGGCCGCCGACCTGCCCGGGGTATCCGGCCGCGGGCGTCCCTCCCTTCGGTGAGTACCTGAACGCGTGCACCCTCATGAACCCCATCGACTCCGTGAACCTCGCGGACTCGGCGAACTCCGCCTCGCCTTCGCCGGGGAAGCCTACCATCAAATCGGTGGTGATGGAGCAGTCCGGGAACGCGGCCCTTGCGGCGCCTATCACGGAAGCGTACCCGGCGGCGTCATACCGCCTGCCCATCCGCCTTAGGACGGCGTCGCAACCGGATTGCAACGGGATATGGAAATGGGGGCACACGCGCCCGGTCGCGCGCAAGGCGTCGAAGAACCCGCCGCCGACGTCCTGCGGCTCCAATGAGCCTAGGCGGATCCGGAAGCCGCCCGAAGCGGAGGCGACCATCGCCACGAGCCCGGCCAGGCCGACCGTCCCTTTGCCGTGGGCGGCCGGGCGGCCGCCGGGGCCGTGAGGGCCCGGCCCGAACCCCTCCGCGCCCCATGCGCCCGTCCCGTAGGAGGAGACGTGGATCCCCGTAAACACCAACTCACGGAAGCCTTCGCCCAGACGCGCGACCTCCGACAGTACCCAAGCCGGGTCGGCGCTCCTCGCTTCGCCGCGCGCGGTAGGGACTATGCAGTATGAGCAGCCCTGGGAGCATCCGTCCTGCACCTTTATGAACGCCCTGGACCGCGGCGTGGCCAGGATGGCCGGCTCAACGCCGGCTTCGGGCTCAACGCCGGCCCCGCCGCCGGGACCGAGGCCGGCCCTCGCCCCGGGGCGCAGGCCGAACCGCTCCGCGAGCTTGCCGACGATAAAGTGGCGGTCCTTTGTCCCGCATATGTAGTCCACCCCCGCGATCCCCTCGACCAGCGCGCGCTCCGCCTGCGAAAGGCAGCCCACGACGGCGATGACCGCGTCGGGGCTCGCCTTGGCGGCCGCGCGGATGGCCTGCCCCGACTTGCGCGAGGCCTCGTTCGTCACGCAGCAGGTGTTCAATACGCACACGTCCGCGTCTTTCGCGGCGCCCACGACGGTGAAGCCGGCCGAGGCGAGGCCCTCCGCCAGGGAGGCCGAGTCGCTTTGGTTGACCTTGCACCCCAGGGTGCCTATGTATGCCTTCGGCGCCATGATAGCCCCCGTCGCCCACATGATACATGAAGGCCGCGCGGATGGCGACCGTATGGGCGGGCTGCCAGGGCATATCGCTGTTGACGGGCGCCGTCCGTTCGTGTATCCTGATAGGCGCCTGGCAATCTTAATGGGAAGGGGGTGCTAACACAATGAAGACGGTGCACATATCGTTGAAGTCCATCAACGACGTGAAGGAGTTCGTCGAGATAACGAACAGGTACGATTGCGACGTCGACCTAAGTTCCGGAAGGTACATAGTGGACGGGAAGTCCATCATGGGGATATTCAGCCTAAACCTTACGAAGCCGATCAAGGTGGACGTCTATTCGGATGACGACGCGGGCCTGCTGGGGGACATAGGCAAGTTCGTGGTGGAGTAAGGCCGTATGGTCCGGCTAGGCGTACCCGCGCCGACGCTTCGGTCATGCCTTGGCCTTATTTTTTTGCCCTTTTACGCCAACCGGCCCTTGCCTCCCCGCGACCCCATTCGGCGCGGCCGCCTCGTCCGCGAGGAGGAAGGTCACCTTGCCCGTCGCCATCTGGACGGAGGAAACCGTCACCGCCACCTCATCGCCCATGCGTATGACCTTGCCGGACGTCTCGCCGCGAAGTGACATGGAAGGCTCATCGTAACGGTAGTAGTCGGCTAGGGACGAGACGCGCACCAGCCCCTCCACGGTGTTGTCCAGCTCCACGAAGAAGCCGAACGGCGTCACCGAGGAGACGGCGCCCCCATAGCGCCGGCCGATGAACCTCGCCATGTACTCCGCCTTCCTGATGTCCGTGGCCGTGCGGTCCACCTCCTCGGCCTCCCTCTCCCTCTCGCTGAGGTATGCCGAGGCGGCCGCCGCGTCCGCATGGCCCGCCTCCGTCGCCGCGAACAGCGCGGGCGCGCCGACCGCCTTCGCCGCGGACCGCCCCTTAGCCCCGAAGGCCCGCCGCTTGAGGAACCTGTGGGCCAGCAGGTCGGGGTAGCGCCTGATGGGCGAGGTGAAGTGGCAGTAATATTCCGATCCCAACCCGTAGTGGCCCGCATTGTCGGGATGGTAGACGGCCTTCGCCATGGACCTCAGCAGGAGCATGTTCACCGCCCTCTCGGCCTTCGTGCCCTTGGCCTCCCTTAAGGCCCCCTGGATCGACCCCCTCATGGCCCCTTCGGAACTTAGGTCCATCCCGCCCCCAATGCCGAGCCCTTCCAAGTACTCGCCTAAGGATGATAGCTTCACGGCATCCGGCGAGCCGTGGGTCCGAAAGACGAATCCCCCCTCCCCAACGCCGTCGGCGTACGACGCGACCGCCTCGTTGGCCGCGACCATGAACTCCTCGATGACGCGCGTGGCCGCCGTGGCAGGGCGCCTGACTATGGAGGCCACGCCGCCGAGCCCGTCGGGCGTGAACTCCGACTCATACAGGTCGAAGTCGATCGAGCCCCTCGATTCCCTATTGGCCTTCAGGAGGGCGGCTAGGGCGCCCATGCCCCTGACCATCGGCCCCAGCCAACCCCCGTCCGTTGCCGGCCCGTCCGCCACCCCGCCCGACAGGATGCCGTCGACTTCCCCATACGTCAGCCTGCGGCTCACGTTCACCACGCTCTCCATGAACTCGCTTCCCAGTAGGCCCCCTTGGGGGTCGAAGGCCATCCTGACCGTCACGGCCAGCCTGTCACGGCCCTCATCCAGGCTGCACAGGCCGTTTGACAGCCTGGTCGGCAGCATGGGCACCACGGACCCTGGGGGGTAGACGCTCGTACCCCTCCTGTAGGCCTCCGCGTCGAGCGCCGTCGCCGGGGCGACGTAATGGGCGACGTCGGCTATGTGGACCCATAACGTATATGCCGATCCCGCCCCCCCTTCCAGGTACACGGCGTCGTCGACGTCCTTGGTGTCCGGCCCGTCGATCGTCACGGCGCGCTGGGCCCGAAAGTCCGACCGGCCCGCGGCTTCGCGGGCTTCCAAGGCGTCGGGGAAGGCTTCGGCCTCCGCCTCCGCGCCCGGCGGGAACGGCGCGTCCATCCCCCGCTCGGCGAGCAGCAGCCTTAACAGCGTGCCATATGAGTCGGGGAGTCCGTAGACCTCGACGACCTTGGCCAAGGCGCCCTTCCCATATTCGTAGACCTTCGCCTTCACGGCTTGGCCGTCCGTGGCGCCGCCCATGTCCGAAAGCCGTATCGACAGGCCCTCTATGGGGATGGAGTCACGGTCATGGAGAGTCGCCTCCCTAGGCCCGACGCGCAGGATGCCGCATATGTGCCCATAGGCCCTTCCCGTGACCGCGTCCACCTTGGCCGAGCGGGCATTCCCGCCATTGCGCCTCCCCGCAGGTCCCCCCAGGCCCCTAGGGCCCCGATCGCCCGCGGCGTCCTTCAGTACCGAATAGGCGACCTTGTCGCCGCGCAACGCGCCGCGGGTGAACTCGCGCGGGATGCGGACCCTGTCCGACCCGTCGTCGGGGATGACCGCATAGTCGCCCTTGACGGTCACGATGAGCGTCCCCTGACGCTTGCCGGATCCATTCCCGTCCGCCCTGCCTTTCGGTCCGCCCTTCTTCGTCCCTTTCGCCTTGCCCCTGACGCCGCCCTTGGCCTTGTGCCTTGCGCCTCCGCCCACAGTCCCTTGCCGTTTGCCCCCCGCTTTCCCTTTAGCCAATAGGCCCTCCCTGAGCTCATGATCATTGCGTGGAATGGCTTAGTCTATAGGTTGAGGTGACTAGGCGCAAGCAATGCCGTATATTTTACGGCGTACGCGGCCAAATCATTGCGTTGCCTATAGGGCTTTGGTATGATCCATGCACGTCGGACAACGAAAGAAAGGACGGTGCCTAGCATGAGGGCGAACTACGTCAGGCTATTCAAGCTGCTCCTCGATAGGGGGATACGCAAGGGGGAGCTGTGCAAGATAGCCGATATAAGCGGGACCTCACTCACCAAGCTCACGAAGGGGGAGAACGTGAACACCGAGATCCTCGTCAGGGTGTGCAACGCCCTACGCTGCGACTTCGCGGACATCATGACGATGGAGTTCGACGACATAAAGGCCGACGATGGGATCGGCGACACGCTGGACGAGAAGTTCAGGAGGCTGATGGAGTCGAGGATATTCAACGAGGCCGACGCGAGGCCGGACGGCGGGCCCGACGAATAGGCCGTATGGGCCATGGGGCCGTTGTGCACGGTCGCGACGTTATACTATAATCGACGGAACACACTTCATTTAAGGGGGATACGCATCATGCCTGTAACCAAGAAGACTGCGGCGAAGCCGGCCGCGGCCGCGAAGAAGCCCGAAGCGGCGGTCAGCAAGGACGCGGCGGCCAAGCCCGCGGCGAGCAAGGCGGCGGTCAAGCCCGCGGCGTCCGCAAAGAAAGAAGCCAAGCCGAAGGGGAACGACGCGGTATTAAGGATCGGCATCATAGGCTGCGGCGGCATCGCAAACGGGAAACACATGCCCAGCCTCAAAAAGGTTAAGAACGTCGAAATGGTCGCCTTCTGCGACAT
>WRCU01000057.1 GCA_009783805.1 Oscillospiraceae bacterium | reverse complement strand
TCAGGGCCACGTCGCCGACCATCCTGAACGCGCCCGGATGGTGGAGGTCGGCTACGCGGACTTCCCCGGCCTCATGGGCCAGGCGTATCAGCCTCCGCATCGCCGGGACGTTGTCGCCGCCGTATGGGGCGAGGAAGGCTTGGTAGGCGTCCCAATCGACGTTTATGTAGTGGCAGGCCAAGGTGGGGGCCTGCGTGGCGCCGTCCTCGTCGCCCAACTCATATGGCTCGCCGGCCATGTACGCGAGCATGGCGTCGCCCGTGCAGTCGATGAAGCCGCGCCCCTCGACCGCGGATTTGCCCATCTGGCCGCACAGCTCCAGCCCGGATATCGCACCGCCGCGCATGGCGATGTCCGTGACCTTCGCATAGAGCAGCAAGTCCGCGCCGCTGCCTCGGACGAGCGTATCCAGCGCGAGCTTCATCTGCTCTAGGTCATAGGGCGTGTCATGGTTCGGGTCATACGGCCCCGCGCCCCCGGAATCCTCGAGGTTCCTCAGCAGCTCCAGGCCTATCCCGCCGAACCACGGGGACTTGGCGATCAGGTTCGTCAATAGGCCCGCCGTGCCTATGCCGCCGAGCATCGCATTCTGCTCGACGAGCAGCGCCCTCGCCCCGGCGCGTGAGGCGGCGACCGCCGCGGCAACGCCAGCCATCCCGCCGCCGGCCACTATGATGTCATATACCTTATCGATGCCTCTCGTTTTCATGCCCGATCCCCTTGCCTAAATCATTTTCAACGCCCGTCGGAAGAACGCCGCGAACCCGTCATGGACGTTTAGGTACTTGTCACTATATCCGTCGATGTCGTAATAATACTTGCCGCTCCCCATATGGACGGACAGGCAGTCGAGCGGGAAGCCTTTAGCCTCCACACCCTTCCCATGCGGCTTCGACACGATCAGGAACCGTTCGCTCGCGATGTCCTCGCCCATGTGCTCATGGACCCTCCCATCACCGAGCACGAGGCATATGGCGTTCCGGTACCTGGCGACCATGCTCCCGCCCAGCTCCGCCGCCAAGGCAGAATAGTGGCGCAGGGCCTCATCGTCGTCCATGCGGTCATTCGGGCCGCGGATATTGATCCCCGGTTGCCGGCCTTCGTCCAGCCCTTCGATGTACAGGCCGCTGTCGCATGAGAATACGGGCGCCTTAAGGGCGCCGTGATACGCCAATGCCTTTATCCTGGCATTGTCCAGCGGGTCTTTGCCGTTTTCCTCGATGCGCATAGTCGGTGCGCCTACTTCGCTTAAGCTTAGCAAGGCTATGCCGAGGCCCCCGACGCGCCGCCTCATGAATTCGACCTTCGCCTTGTTCGTGGTTCCGTAGATCAAATCCATGGCATGTCTTCCTCAATTCGAACCTGTGTCGCGGCTTAGCCTAATGCCGCGGGCATCTTTTGTGATAACATTCTCCGGGTTCCATGACGCAAACGCAAATGTGATGACGCATGGAACCATGACGGCGGCGAAGCCGCGATGGGGGATGATCGGGCATAAAGGATGAGGCGGCGGACCTAAAGGTCGGCATCGATGCAGGCAAGCTATGCGAGGCGCTGAGCGTGCGGTTGGGCGTAAAGGCGGTCGGCGCGGAGTTCGGCGTCCGCAGGCTGCACGGCGGGACCTTGGGCGACGTCCGCCTGGTATTCGGAGAGGCGTTGACCGAGGGCGGCGACAGGCTGCCGTTTAAGATCGTCATAAAGCATCAGCGGAAGTTCGACCGCCATAACGACGCCGGGTCGTGGCGCCGTGAGTATGATTTGCACGATGCGGGATTCGCGGGCATTTTCACCGGCTCGCCGCGTTGGCCCGACGTCTACCGCGCGGAGCTCGGCGACGGCGAGTGGCGCATATGGATGGAGCATGTCGAAGGTGTAACCGGCAGGGCCCTGACCGACGGCATGTACGTCCGCGCCGCGGAAGGGTTGGGGCGGTTCCAAGGGAGGCTGTACGCCGAACGGCCGGATGTGCTCGGGCGGATAGGCAACCTAAGCGGGGTCGATGCCATGGAAGCCTACTACCGGCACTACAAGTCGTGGGCGAGGGTCCATGACTATGTCCGGTCCGACGCCTGCGGCATCCCTAGGCACCTGTGCGGGATGATCGCCGACGCCGACGAGGGCGCGGACGGCGTATGGGCTAGATTGCGGAGGCTGCCCACCGTGCTGTGCCACAGGGACTTTTGGATCGCCAACATCATCGTCACGGACGGGTCCGTCGTGCTCATAGACTGGGACACGGCGGGTTGGGGCTACTTGGGGGAGGACCTGGTCAGCCTCATCGCTGACGAGGCCGACGTGGATGGCATGGTCACGCACTACCGCGAATGCGTGCCCGCGTACCTGAGGGGCTTCGCTGAGCACGCGGACGCACCGCCCGCCGCGGAGCTCTTGGTCCGCGAGCGCATCATCCTCCATTACGGCTATAGGCTGGTCGAGTGGTACCTGGACGCCGATTCGGACGAAGGCAGACGGCTGCAGGTGGATACGCTCCAAAAGGTATATGAGATGGCATGAATGGGCGGCATGGTCCCTGGAATGGCTTACCTTACCGCCTTCCACGGCCTAGCCCTGCCGAGCCAACCCTTGGCATTCCAATAGGCGTGGTCGCGGGTTTCGGGCTCACCCCTCTTCATCAAGTCCCTGTGTATCAGCCTTTGTGCGATCCGCATGACCATGAACCGGCCCTTGATGCCCAATGACGGCCTTACCTTATCGGTCGGCCTTAGGCGGCGGCGGACCTTTTCGCACTGCCGCATGAACTTTGCCTTCCTCTTTGCGGTAACATGCTCCCACCTGGACTCATGCAGGCCCAGCTTGATCGGGTAGACCCGTGCGACCCCCCAATAGCGCAGGCTGTCGCCTATGTCCTTGATCGTACTGCCCATCCCGGCCCCGGCGGCGTTGGTGATGATGACCGCCTGCTTCCCGAACATCCGCTCATCCGGCGTATGCGCCATCCACTTGGTGGCGAGGTGGTCGAGCAGCGCCTTCATCTGCGCCGTCACGTGGAACACGTATACCGGCGAGGTGAAAATGAACAGGTCCGCCTCGATGATCCTGTCCCATATGGGGATCGTGTACCCCGAATGGGGGCAGGCGTCCATGCCTTCGTAGAAACACGCCTTGCATCCCAGGCAGAATTCCGGGCAGTCGCGCGGCAGCCATATTTCAGCCATCAGGCCGTCCCTGCCGACGACGTCCAGGAAGGTTTCCTTCATGGCGTGGGTGCAGCCTCTATGCTCCGTGCCGTTGATCACCAATATTTTCATCCAGGCCCCGCCACCCATCATCGTATTTTATATCCGTAACCGCCTGACGTAAGCTTGATATACGCCCGATATACGCCTGATATACACCCTATATACGCATTGCGCATACCCAATCCCGATCATGGCCCATCCAAAGGCTGTAGTACGGTGAAGCTGTTCTTCCTGTACTCGATCAATCCTTCCCGCCTCATCCGCCCCAGCTCGTGGGACAGCGCGCTGCGGTCGACGCCCAGGTATTCGGCCATGCCCTCCCGGCTCAACGGCACCTTGAAGGCCCGCCCCCGCACGGGCGCGAATGAGCCTAGGTAGCGGACGACCTTCGCCCTCAGCGACTTCAGGCACAGGACCTCCATGCGGCCTTGGAGGAAGAGGTTCCTCTCGGCGATAAGGCGCAGCATGTTCCCGATCAGGCTCGAATGGTGGGGGCAGTTCGTGGGGCACAGGCTCAGCATGCGGTAGAGGTTAAGCCGAAGGATGGTCGAATCTAGTTCCGCCGTGACCGTCACGGGGCTCTCGTCGACCCCGGCGCAGCTCAGCGACTCGCCGAACAGCTCGCCCGGCTTTATGACGGCGACCAACAGGCGGTTGCCGTCATGGTCGTCCCTAAAGACGCATAGGCGCCCGGTCAGGACGGCCCCGATGAAGCTGGGCCTATCGCCCGCGACCATGGCGTTGCCGCCCTTGGGGAAGTCCCTTATCTCCGCGCCCAGGCACCTGAGCATGGGCTCGAGCTCGCCGGCCTCTATGCCCTTGAACAGCCCGATCCTATTGACCGTATCCAGGTATCTTTTGATAAGGTCCATAATTTTTATCTTTCGTGTTTATGACCACGAAACCCTTTCCATCAGGATAGTAAGCTTATGCCATCAAGTCAAATTGGGGGGCTGACGAAATGGTGAGGCGGATAATAAGGATCGATGGGGAGAAGTGCGACGGATGCGGGCTGTGCGTAAGCGCATGCCACGAAGGAGCCATCGGAATGGCGGACGGAAAGGCGAGCCTCTTGCGCGACGACTACTGCGACGGCTTGGGGGATTGCCTGCCGGCGTGCCCGACGGGTGCGATCACGTTCGAGGAGCGGGAGGCGGCCGCGTATGACGGGGAGGCCGTCAAGGCGGGGGGGGGATGTAGGGAGCCGGAGACGCTGGCATGCGGATGCCCGGGGACGCAATCGAAGGCGTTGGGCGGGGGACGCCATAATGGGCCGGAGCTTGGGGAGGGGCCGAGCCGCCCACGTACCGATCCGGAGCCGGGGGCCGACCACTTCGCGCGGACGGACGCGGGGCATGGCGTGGGCCGGGCGGAGACGCACCTAAGCCAATGGCCCATCCAGATAAGGCTGGTGCCCGTGGAGGCCCCGTACCTCGACGGCTCGCACCTGCTCATAGCCGCCGACTGCGCCGCCTATGCGTTCGGGGACTTCCACGCAGCCTACATGAGGAGGCGGATTACCCTCATCGGATGCCCGAAGTTGGATCCCGGCGACTACTCGGAGAAGCTCACGGCCATCCTGAGCGGGAATGAGATAAAGTCGGTCACCGTCGTCCGCATGGAGGTGCCGTGCTGCGGCGGGATCGAGAACGCCGTCAAAAAGGCGCTGAAGGATTGCGGAAAGATGATCCCATGGCAGGTCGCGGTCATATCGACCGACGGCAGGGTACTGGATGAATGAACGCATGGATCATATGGGTTACCTTATGCGCGGGATAAGCTTAGCCATGCAAAAAATAATTGGAGGGTTTTAAAAAATGGATAGAGACGTAGCGCGGATGTTCTGCTTCCAGTGCCAGCAGACTGCCAAGGGGTCCGGCTGCACAATGTCCGGCGTATGCGGCAAGAAGCCGGAGACGGCCCTCGGCCAGGACGAGCTCACGTGCGAGATGATCGCCTTGGCGAAGGCCATGGAGGCCGGTGCGGGACATGGGGACGATTACGTCGACATGCTGGTGGACGGGCTCTTCACGTGCATAACCAACGTCAATTTCGACGCCGGGTCCGTCGCGGACCTGACCGTGCGGATCAAGGAAAGGAGGGCCAGGCTGGGCGGAAGACCCACGATGGGGCCCGAAGAGCTGTTCTCCGGGGACAAGGACGCATGCTCGCTGCGGTCGACGCTTCTCTTCGGACTGCGCGGCATGGCGGCCTACGCTCACCATGCCAGGGTGCTGGGGATGCGCGACGCGGAGGTGGACGCGTGGTTCGTGAAGGGCATGGCCTCGTTGGGTGACGGGCATACCGCCGATGGCTGGCTGAGGCTATTGACGGAGTTCGGGGGCGCGAACCTTAGGTGCATGGCCCTCCTGGACGCCGCCAACACCGGCGCGTACGGGGATCCCAAGCCCAAGGCTGTGCCGCTTGTGGTGGAAGGCGGTCCGCTCATCGTGGTTACCGGCCACGACCTGCGCGACTTTAAGATGCTGCTGGAGCAGACGGACGGCAAAGGCGTGGGCGTATACACGCACGGGGAGATGCTGCCGGCCCACGGATATCCGAAGCTGGCCAGGCACGCGCAGCTCAAGGGCCACTACAGCACCGCCTGGCACAACCAGCAAGTGGAGTTCAAGGATATCCCCGCGCCGATACTCTGGACGACCAACTGCATCATGCCCCCGAAGGAAGGGTACGCGGACCGCGCGTACACGACGTCCGTCGTCCGGTACCCCGGGCTTAGGCACATCGAGGCTGACGAAGGCGGCCACAAGGACTTCACGGAGTTGATCGATCATGCGAGGCTGCTGGGAGGCTACCCGGAGGCTAAGAGGCTGACCGGAGCCAACGGGGGGGGTTCCATGACCACGGGCTTCGGGCGGCGGGCCGTCCTCGACGCGGCGCCGGCCATCGCCGAGGCGGTGCGGTCGGGCGCGGTCAGGCATATATTTTTAATCGGCGGCTGCGACGGCGCGCAGCCTTCGCGGGGCTACTACGCGGACTTCGTGAGGCGGGCCCCGAAGGATACGATCATCCTGACGCTAGCGTGCGGCAAGTTCCGGTTCAACGACTTGGACTTAGGGTCGATAGGGGCTCTTCCCCGATTGGTAGACATGGGCCAGTGCAACGACGCGTACGGGGCGGTGCGGGTCGCGATGGCCCTGGCGGAGGTCTTCGGGTGCGGGGTCAACGACCTGCCGCTCACGATGGTGCTTTCGTGGTACGAGCAGAAGGCCGTGTGCATCCTACTGACGCTCCTGTCCCTAGGGATCAAGGGCATATACATCGGTCCGACCCTCCCTGCCTTTATCTCCCCGAACGTGCTGGAAAAACTCGTGGAGCTGCATGGCCTGACGCCCATCACCACGCCGGAGGCGGACCTGGCCAGGATATTATAGTAAGGTGGCAGTTAACGCATCGCTTACTTGATTATATAGGTTACATCGTTTAATATAAAACCATACTTTATTTTGAACGGAGATTGCTTATTGTACATCAACCGTGACCTGGAAAAGGTCGTCACAAGGGCTTCGACGATGTTTCCGGTAGTGATGGTTACCGGGCCTCGTCAAGTCGGCAAGACGACCTTGTTGGAAAGGCTGGCGCATGAGGGGCGCGGCTATGTCTCCCTGGACTCAAGCATAAATCGGGAGATGGCGCAAAGCGAGCCGGAGCTTTTTTTGCAAAGGTTTCCGCCGCCATTATTAATCGATGAGTTCCAATACGCGAAAGGGTTGCTTCCATACATAAAGATACGGGTGGACCGAGACAAGCGTAATGGGGATTATTGGCTGACCGGCTCTCAGATGTTCCATATGATGAGGCAGGCCAGTGAGAGCCTAGCCGGCCGGGTAGCGATCATACCGATGCAAGGGCTGTCCATAAATGAGATCGGCGGCGTGCCTGGTGGGGCCTTTACCGGTGATCCGTCCGAATGGCTTGAGCGTTCTAAGGTACGTAAGCCTATTGGCTTAGAGGAAGTGTATCGGCGTATATTCGTGGGTTCGTTTCCCCGCTCCCATACCGGGGCTTTTGACCGTGAGTTGTTTTTCGGCTCATATATTGAAACCTATTTGCAAAGGGATGTCAGGGACTTAACGCGTGTGGGGGACGAAATGGCATTCCTTCGGTTCATGAGGGCATGCGCGGCGAGGACCGGAGGCTTGTTGAACTACGCTGAGCTTGCCAAGGACGTGGGGATTACCGCGCCAACCGCGAAAAGCTGGCTATCCATATTGGTGACCAGCGGTATAGTAACCTTGATTGAACCGTACTTCGATAACATGCTTAAGAGAATCGTCAAGTCGCCAAAGATGTATTTTATGGATACCGGATTATGCGCGTACCTGACGAGATGGAATTCGTCGGATACATTGGAAGTATCCGCCATGACGGGGCAATTCTTTGAGACATATGCCGTAAGTGAGATCATTAAAAGTTATTATAATATAGGGAAGCGTCCGCCCATATTCCACTACCGCGATACCGATCAAAAGGAAATCGACCTAGTCATAGAGGCGGACGGTACGTTATATCCATTTGAAATCAAGAAGACGGCATCGCCTAACCGGGGCGCGGTTCGGCACTTCAATTCTATAACGAAGGCCGGGAGGAAAGTCGGCACGGGTGGCGTCATTTGCATGACTGATAACGTGTACCCTATTAATAACGACAATTATTATGTGCCTATATGGATCATATGAAATAAGTTAAAATTTTAGTGAGGCTATTGACTGACTGTCCTAGTTCTGGTATTATATGCCTGAATATCGTTTTAGAT
>WRCU01000056.1 GCA_009783805.1 Oscillospiraceae bacterium | reverse complement strand
GCTTTCCCGGGCACGTCGAAGGCCAGCGCGGTCCCTTCGCCCGCCATGTATACGGCTATGTCCTTGCCCAGGGATTCCGCCTCCGACAGCAGCCCGCGGATCCGCGTCCATTCCGCCGCCCCCGCCGCCCCCGACGTCGGGCCGTTCCTAGATGCCCATGCCCGCGCCCCATCCGTCGGGGCGTAGGCCCCTATGTCCCCGGTCGCCCCAGCGCCCGCCCCGCCCACGCCGGCGTTCGGGCTCCGCGGCGCGTCCGTCCCGTCCGGCAAGCCCGCGTCGCCGCCCTGCGCGGTCGGCCCGCCGACTATCCAGGTCTCAACGCGGCATCCCAGGCGCCTCAGGCCGTCCGCCACGCTAACGCCCGCCGCCTTGGCGTCGGCCCCACATCCTATCAGCACCTCCCGCGGGCCACCGCCCACCGCCTGCGGCGACATGCCGTCCTGCCTCTGGAGCGCGGCCATCGCCAGGTCCAGGCCCATGGAAAAACCGGTCGCGGGCGTAGCCTTGCCGAAACTCCCGGTAAGCCCGTCATACCTGCCGCCGAGCAGGATGGGGAACCCTACCCCCTGGGCATATCCCCTGAATATGAACCCGGAGTCGTAGTATGAGCCCTTCAGCATCGTGAGGTCCATGCATATGTATTCGCCCAGCCCATAGTCCTTCACGGCCTCGATTATGCCGCGCGCGTTCGCCCCGGCTTCGCGCGACCTCTCCCCCAACTCCATGCGCCCGAGCGCCGACGTGACGGAGCCCACGTCTCCGTAAAGGCCCTCGGCCGCGGTCAGGAGCCCGACGCCGCCCGCGTCCAGGTAGCCTTTGGCGAACTCCTCCCTAAGCCCCACGGCGTTCTTCCGGTCTATCGCCTCCATTATCGCGGCCCTGCGCCCCGGCCCCAGGTCGCACCGTGAGCCGACCACGTCCAGCAGACCCTCGAAGAACCCCACCTGACCCACGTCGATTTGAAAACTCACCAGGCCGATGGCCTTCAGCGCCTTTATGGCGAGGGCCACCACCTCCGCGTCTGCCTCCGGAGAGGGGCTGCCGAAAACCTCAGCGCCGGCTTGGGTGTACTCGCTGTGCCTGCCCCCGCCGTACTCGCCGAACCTGAATACTTGCCCCACGTACGAGATCCGCCTGACCCCGACGCCGCCGGCATGCCTCGCGGCCACGACCCTAGCCGCCGGCACGGTCATGTCGGGGCGGAGTGCGTACGTGCCGCCGTCGGGGCCGATGAACCTGGCAAGACCCGCCGAGTCGAACCCCCCCTCGCCGCCGCCGTGGGCGAACACGTCCAGGTACTCATAGGTCGGCGTCTCTATCTCCTCATAGGCGTATCCGTCGAACAGCCCCCGAAGGTCCCGCTCTATCCTCCTCTTCGTCCGGCAGTGCCCGCCCAATATGTCCTGGACCCCCTCCGGGACCCGCAGCCTCCTCGAGCTCATGGTTCCTACCCGCCTTTGCGCCGCGGATTTCGCGGTATGCTTTAGTGATTTAGCATGCTAATTCGATAAAATCCATAAGATGAATTAATATTATACCCTTAGCTGTCCGATCGGTCAAGGGTGAGCCGGCGAAGTCCCGACATACCCGAAACCCATCGGCCACCCGACGCGCATCCGCGGCGTCGCCTAGACGCGTCGCGCAGCGCCGCGATACATACTATCATGGAAAGGGCGGACGTCGGAGACGTTCCGCGGACGGCTGCCCCAAGGCAAGGAGGCCATGGCGATGACTGACCCTACGGCAAGGCCCGACGAAGTCGGGCGGATCACGTTTCGGAAGGCCGACTCGGCCGACCTGCCCGCACTGGCGGGCCTCAGGATGGCGTTTCTGTCGGAGGTAGGCCCAAAGGGGGCGGACGCCCCTGACGGATCCCTGCGTGCGTCCATTATGGCTTACTTTCGGGCCGCGATGGCCGACGGGTCGTTCGTCGCCTACGTCGCGCTCGACGGCGCCTCGATCGTGGGCACGAGCGGCGTATCGTTTTATGGCAAGCCCCCGAACGCCGGCAACCCAACGGGGTTGGCCGCCTACGTATCGAACATGTACACCCTGCCCGCGTACCGGCGCATGGGTATAGCGGGCAGGCTCCTGACGCTCATACTGGAAGCCGCGCGGGGCCGCGGGTGCGGCAAGGCCTACCTCGACGCCACCGATATGGGCAGGCCCATATACGAGAGGCGGGGATTCGCGGCGAACGCAGGGATGATGGAGCTGCGGTTGTGAGGCGTCACCGATGCCGGCCTGCCGCGCAGGCCCGCGCATGGGGATCCCGGCGTCGAGCGCGGCCCCGGCCCCGCGCCCGCGAGGCGGCGGTCAGCCTATGGTGTAGGGGCCGCGGATGAGTATCCCGGCGTCGCGCGTCACCCTGATGCCCCGGCCGTCATTCTTCGCCGAGACCAGCAGGTGGTCGATCGTGACCTCCCGCGTGCCCAAGTCGGTGCCGGTCGTCACGTTCGCCAGCCCGGCCGATCCGACCAGGCCCACCGCCGCCCCGGAACGAACGATTATCTCGGTGCCCTCGCCTGTCCGTATGGTCTTCCCGGCCGCGACCACGATGAAGGCGTAGGCCGATTCGCCGGAAGGCTGCGCTGAGCCGCCCTGCGAGGACGAGCCCGCCTTTATCAGCTTTTGGTATTGGTCGTAGATGTCCCTCATCGTGTCGACGATCGACGTATTCACGCCCTCGATCCTATCCAGCCTCGTGGAGAAGTCGTCGCCGCCCCTCAGCGCGCCGATCGCCTTCGTCAGCTCGTCCACCAGGGCCCGATAGTCCTCGTTCTGCCTGGTCAGCGCGTCCATCCGGTCCTGAAGGGCCCCTATCTGCTTGTTCACGTACGCGACCGTAGGCACGAGCTCGTCCTCCGATATAGCCGCCCCCCCGGGCGTCCCCGATACCACCTGGATAATCGCCAGCACCGCCACGGCCACGCATAGGGCGACGTACCTGAAGTCCCTGACCGTAAGCCCCTTGAGTCCGCCGACCGTCGAGCCGCCGCCTTTTCCGCCCGACTTACTGCCCCCCATCATCGTCCCCCCCATTTCGCATCCGCCGGACGGGCGACCCTATCGGTCACTCGCCGAACAGGTAATTAACGACCTTGCGCACCTTCCCATCCTTGATGTATGCCCTGGGGACCCTGCGCCCCACCAGGCAGGCGACCTCATAGTTTATCGTCCCCGCCTGCTCGGCCAGCTCCTCCGCCTCGATGCGCCCCCCGCCCTGACCGCCGATGATGACCACCTCGTCGCCGACCGAGACCTCGCCGGCCGCGTCCGTCACGTCCACGACGCATTGGTCCATGCAGATGGCCCCCACCACGGGATGGCGCATGCCGCCGATCAAGACGTGGGCCGAGCCCGTGTGAATCCTGGAAAAGCCGTCGGCGTAGCCTATCGGGACCGTCGCCATGACGCTCTCCCTCCGCGTGGTGAACCTGCGCCCATAGCTTACGGACATGCCCGGCCCCATCTTCTTCACCATGACCACGCTGGACTTTAGGCTCAATGCGGGGATGAGGCGGGTCGCCGTTTCAACGGCCCCACCCGATGGGTATAGCCCGTATATGGCCAACCCCACCCTCGCCATATCCATGTGCGTCTCAGGATGGCGCATGACGGCGGCGCTGTTCGCCGAGTGCAGTATCGGTATGCCGATGCCCACCCGATGCAGCTCATCCGCGATACAGACGAACGCCTCCGTCTGCATGGCGGTGTATGTCGGGTCGTCCTCGTCGGAGGCGGCGAAGTGGGTGAACATCCCTTCCAGGACTATGCCCGGCATCGCCGCGATGCGCGCTATGTCCTTGACCGCGTTGTAGCCCGGCATGAAGCCCACCCTGCCCATGCCCGTGTCCACCTTCGCATGAACCCTGACCTTCCGCCCCCGCCTGACAGCCTCGTCGGACAGGGCTTCGGCTAGGCCCAGGTCGAAGACGGTCTGGGTGACCTTGCCGTCCACGACCTCGCTTGCGCGCTTGGGATCGGTGTAGCTCAGGACAAGGATGGGGAGCGCGATTCCCGTGCGCCTCAGCTCCAGCGCCTCGTCCAGGATGGAAACCGCCAGGTAGGACGCGCCGCACCGCGCCAGGACCTTGGACGTCTCCAGCACGCCGTGGCCGTACGCGTCGGCCTTCACTACCCCGCAGAGCCTGGAAGGGCCCAAGAGCCCCATGACCGCCCTCACGTTGTGCTCTATGGCATCCAGGTCGACTTCGGCCCATGCCCTGCTGAGCGTGGCCGGGGCCGTAAGGTCGGGCTTCGTCTCCATATTATGGATTGTATCAGACCGGCCCGGGCTTTGCGAGGGGTCAGAGCCACCTGACAAACGCCTTCTTGGCGTCCCCGTCGAACCCGCAGCCTTCGTAGAACCTAAGGGTCCCTTCCGACCTCGACCCGGTGGCCAGCATCACCTTATAGCAGCCGCGCCCCTCGGCGATCCCGACCGCCTTCGCCATCAAGGCCGTCGCATGCCGCATCCGCCTGTGCCCGGGGTGCGTGACGACGTTCTCTATCAGGGCGTACGGCCTCATGCCGTGCGTGAGGTTCTCGACGATGACGAGCGTGACGGTCGATACGGGCACGCCCCCGACCTCGGCGATGAGTATGAGGTAATTCGGGTCGGCCGAGAACCTTTCGATGGCCCCCTCCCATAGCGGGACGGACTGCGCCGCGTCCGGGGGGGCGGCGGCGAGGTGCCTGCCGTACAGCTCCATCAGGGCCCCGGCGTCGCCCGGCCGGGCCTCGCGCATCAGCATGGCCGCCTCCCTAATCGTTCTTGTCTATTATCTCCTTGCCGAAGAACGCGTGGAAGAACGCGTAGACGGCGTTATACTTGGCCTTCAGCGCATCCCTCTCCGACTGGCCGGCCGCGAGCTTCCTTTCCAGCCGCCCGATCGAGGCGTTCATCTTCCTCATGCTCCTCTCAAACGAGCGGACGCGCTTGTTGACCAGCTTGGCGGTGGCCTCGATGATCAGCGCGTTCAGCCTCTTGGCCTCCTCACCGAACCTTTCGGCCCTGGCCTCGGAGTCGGCCAGCAAAGCGTTGAGGTCATCGACCTCCTTCTGGCATGCGCGCATCTGCTCCTTGGCGCCGTCGTCGCCCTCGTCGAAGGCCGCGGTGGTGAGCTCGAGGATGCGGCCCAGGCGCTCCTTCTTGACGGTGGGTATGACCTTCATCTGCCTCTCGGCCTGGTCCCTGTCCGCCAAGGCCTGCCCCGCCTTGGCCTCCAGGTCGAGTATGCGCCCGCTCTTCTCGACGTGCCTGAAGATCCCCGCCCAACGCTCATCCTTGATGACGTCCGGGATGTTGTAGTATATGAGGTTGGAGACGTCCAATGCCGCCTTCGCGTCGCCTTCGGATATTATGGCGTCCCATCCCCCTCGCGTGCCCTGGCTTCCTCCACTATGGCCTTGGTCGCGGTGGCCCCGAACCTCGAGCAGCCCGCCTTGATCACGTCCAGGGCCGCGTCCAGCGTCCTGACGCCGCCAGCCGCCTTGATCCTCACCTTCCCCGAGCAGGACCTGCGCATCAAGGCCAGGTCGGCGAGCGTGGCGCCCCCGGACCCGAAGCCCGTCGAGGTCTTGACGAAGTCCGCGCCGGCGTCCTCGCATATTCCGCAGGCCTCGGCTATGAGGTCCTCCGTGAGGAAGCAGTTCTCCAGGATGACCTTGACGATCGCCCCGCCTTTATGGGCGCACTCCGCTATGATGCGTATCTCGTCGCGGACGTACCCGGCGTCGCCCGAAAGGAGCTTTCCATAGTTCATGACCACGTCCAGCTCCACGGCCCCGTCCCTCATCGCCTCCACGCACTCGAGGACCTTCACCGTCACGTTGTTGGCGCCGTGGGGGAACCCGATCACGGTCCCGACCTTGACCGGGCTGCCCTTCAGGATGGCTGCCGCCTCCGAGACGTCGCACGGCCTCACGCAGACCGACGCGGTCCCGTACTCCTTGGCCAAGGCGCACCCCGCCCTGACGTCCTCCAAGGTCATCTCCGGCCTTAGAAGCGAATGGTCGATCATCGCGGCTATCTCTGACGCTTTCATGGCCCCTCCCTTATCCGCCTATTATCTGCCCCGCCCATGGGCAGGCGCCCTGGCTTCCGAGGCATCCCCAATTATATGCCAACCTCGCTTTATTGTCCGCATGACCGCGGACGCGGCCGCGCCGAACGCGAGGGACAAGGCCGCCACCGCCGCCAAGGCAAGGGCGTAGCCATCCCCCATGTTGTAGACGCTGTAGAGGAACGAGACCCGGCCTACCGCCGTCCCCGTGAGAAGGTCACCCAGGACCATGCCGCTGAACAGCAGGTTGTACAGCATGACAGAGACCCCGAAGGCCTGCGTCATGGCCTTCCCGCCCTCCAGCATGCTGAGGGCCGAGGCGAAGGCTCCCAGCGCCGCGGCGCCCATGATGACAAGGGCCGTCAACCCGGGCAGCGACGACGGTATCAGCAGCTCCCCGAAGAAAGCTGCGGTCACGGCGAGGTTGGCCGCCACGGCGGCCAGGGATATGGCGACCACACTGACCGCCCTGCATGCGAAGTCCATGGACGGCATGGTCCGGAACGAGCGGGCCCGCAGGTTGAGCCCCGACTTGCGGTCGACGCCGAACGCGGAGGCCAGGTTGAAGGTGAGGTACATCACCATCGTAAAGAGGATCGCAGCATAGACGCGGAACCAGGTATCGTCCTCCCCGCCGCCCACGCCGGCCTCGCCGTCCCCTTCGGGGCCCTGGCCCGCGCGGTCCGCGACGATCGCGGTCTTGCCGTCGTAGCCCCCCACCTCGCTCAGCTCCACGTAGATCAACCCCATCAACGGCTCAGGGTACCAAAAGGAATCGCCATAGGCCCAAACTTCCAGCCACTTGTCCCCGCCTTCACCCGCCCCGTAGCCTGCCCCGGACCCCGACCCGGGGTCGTCCCCACCTCCCCCGCCCGGCCTAGGCACGTCACGCAGGTCGATGCCCTGCGGGCCCAATAGCCTTACCAGCATGTTGGCCGCCTCCGCGTTGGCCTTTATCCTGTTTATGCTCCCGCTCAGGAGCTCGCAGATGGCGACGTGGGAGACGGTTGAAGACGACTTGATGACGCGTATGGGGGCGAACCCATCCACGCCCCCCCTTAATGCCTCCTCAAATCCGGGCTTTATAATGAAGCCGACCTCACACCTGCCCGATGAGACCAAAAAAGACGCGGTCTCCTCATCGCACTGCCTAATGTCGAAGAAGGCGCTTTCCGAGAGGAGCCCGACCAGGACGCCCGACAGGAACGTCCCGTCCATGTCGGTGAGCGTGACGCTGAGCCTTCCCCCGTCGTCGCCCTCATAAGTCGCATACCAGTAGGCCGTGTAGGTGAGCAGGAGGAACACTGCCAGGACCGATACCGTCTTCACGGGGCGCAGCGCCTGCTTGGCGCGCGCCAGAGCCATCTCAAGCAATTCCCGCATTCAACCTCCCGCCCTTCTCCCTCCTGGCCAAGACCGCCGCGGCGACGGCGTACATCCCGGCGGCCATCAAGGCCATCGCGGCCGACTCGAAGGCCGGGAAGCCGTCGGAATGGGAGAACACGGAATTCAATATGAACGATACGCAATAGTGGCTGGGCGACAGGTACCTCAGCACGTCGAAAATCCCGGGGAGGTAGGTGAGGGGGATGACGACGCCGCCGATGAGGCCGGAAACGAACGCGAAGCCCGCCATGGCCGCGGCGATCGATGGATCGCCGGATAGCACGGAGACCAATGTGGCTATCGATGCGGCCAGCATCGCCGTAGCGAGCAGCGACGCCATGCCCGCCAGGCGCAGGCCGAAGCCCATGTAGGCGCCCGACGCCAGCAAGGTCAACGTCAGCGGGAGCGTAACCGCCAATAGGTACGCCCATGCGGACAGGAACCGCTGGAACAGTGGCAAGCCCGTGCCGCGCCCATACGAGGCGGCCCTCGCGTAGGCCGGCGACCTGATGTAGGACGAGTGCCTGCCCGCGGCGACCCCGGCGAAGG
>WRCU01000055.1 GCA_009783805.1 Oscillospiraceae bacterium | reverse complement strand
GTTGATGACGGACGCGCCCACGTTCCTCGCCGCCAGGTGCGCCGCCCCGGACATGGGGTGCCGCAGGATCAGCACGTCCGTGCCCATGGCGTCGATGGTCCTGCACGTGTCGGCCAGCGTCTCGCCTTTCTCCACGCTGCTCCCCGACCCGGTCACGTTCGCCGCGACCCCGCTCATGTACTTGGCCGCGAGCTCGAAGGAGAGCCTCGTCCTCGTGCTGCTCTCGTAGAACATCGTGACGACGGACTTGCCCTGGAGGTGGGGGCTCCTTTTGTTCTTGGATATGACCAGCGACTTGAGGGCCGCCGCCGTGTCCAGGATCCCTGCCATCTCATCCGCCGTAAGGTCCTTCAGGCCCAACACGTCCTTGTTCCGCAGCAAGCCGCACCTCCCGCCCTTTCCGCCAGACCCTGCCGGCCGCGCGCGGACCTAAGGCGCCTGCCTCACCCTCAGGTCGCCTATGGTCACGGAGTCCTCGCCGTCGATCTCCGCCACCTTCACGGAGACGTACTCATCCTTGGAGGTGGGGACAGTCCTCCCCACATAGTCGGGCTGTATGGGCAGCTCCCTGTTGCCCCTGTCTATGAGCGCCATGAACTCTATGCGCGAAGGCCTGCCCAGGTCCATGAGCGCGTCCATCGCCGCCCGGGTCGTCCTGCCCGTGTAGACCACGTCGTCCACCAGGATCAGCCGCTTCCCGTCTATCGCGAAGCCTATGTAGGTGCCGTTCACGACGGGGTGGGACGAGAGGAGGCTGAGGTCGTCCCGATAGAAGGTGATGTCGAGCACCCCCGTCTCCACGGAGGTCCCGTCTATCCCGCGCAGGCACTCTGCCAGGCGTTTAGCCAGCACCACGCCGCGCCTCTGTATGCCGATGAGGGTGATCAGCGGGGAGCCGCCGCTCCTCTCGACGATCTCGTGGCCGATCCGCTTGACGGCCCGCGCCATCTCCTCGCCCGTTAGGATCCTCGCCTTCTCGCCCATCGCCGCCTCCGCCTTGCGCTATTTTATTTTTATTGGCCCCGCGACGCAACGGGCGCGGATGCGCGCCTGCGATCAGGGCCTTAGGGCGCTCAGCGGGGAGCCTTCCCTGAGCGTCCTTAAGAGGAGCCCGAAGTACGCCGGCAGGGGGGCGGCGAACTCCATGCGCGCCCCGCCGTCGGGGTGCGGCAAGGCGACCCTGCGCGCGTGCAGCGCCTGCCCCTCGCACAGGCGGATCGGGAACGAGGGCGCGTAGGCCCCGTCGCCGACCACCGGGTGGCCCATGTAGGCCAGGTGCACGCGTATCTGGTGCGTCCTCCCCGTGGCTATCAGCACTTTGACGTAGGTGGAGTCGCGGAACCTCTCCAGGACGGCCACCTTGGACACCGCGTCCTTGCCGTCCTCAGCGTCGACGGCCATCCTGTCCCTGCGGCGCCTGTCGCGCCCGATGGGCGCTATGACCGTGGCTAGGCCCTCCCCCATAACGCCGGCCACCACGGCGACGTACTCCTTCTCGACCTCCCTGTCTCGGAACGAGTCGCTGAGGCGCCTGCACGCGGCCTCATCCTTGCCCACTACGACGACGCCGGTCGTGTCCTTGTCCAGCCTATGGACGATCCCCGGCCTACGGAGCCCGCCGGGGTCGGGCAGCGCGCCGCCGTACCTGTGCAGCAGCGCGTTCGCCAGCGTCCCTGAGCTCACGCCGGCCCCCGGGTGCATCACCATCCCCTTGGGCTTGTCGATCGCCAATATGCGCCCGTCCTCATACAGGATCGTAAGCGGTATGTCCTCGGCCGGGAAGGAGGGGGGTACGGCGAGCCCGGCCCGGACCGCGGCGACGTCGCCGGGCTCGAGCCGGTGCCCGGCCTTCCGCGTGAAGCCGTTAACCGAGACGCAGCCTGAGTCCATGAGGCGCCTGACCTGCGACCTCGTCAGGCCCGCGGCTGAGGCTAGCCAAACGTCGAGCCTAGGGCCCGGCCCCCCTTCCGCCCCCACCTCAGGCAGGTACTCGTACTCGGGGGTTTCGGGGCCTTCGCCTGCGGCCCCGCCCGCCCCGCGGCATCCGCCATCGCTCACGCCTCGCCCGCCCCATCAGAGGGCTCCGCGTCGGCTCGCCCGAAGGACGGCTCGGCGCCGAATGGGGGTAGGCGCCTGAGCCTCGCGCTGAAGAGCATCATGGCCGCCGCCATCACGCCGCCCATGGTCACCAGCGCGTCGGCGACGTTGAACGTGGGGAATATGAACGACAGGGGCGGGACGTCGATGAAGTCGATCACCCCGTCGGCCTGCACGACCCTGTCCGTCAGGTTCCCGAACGCGCCCGCCAGGATGAGCGCGAGCGGCAGCCTGATAATCGATCCCCGTGACTTGAGGAACACGTACGCTAGCAGCGCGACGGTGATGACCGTCGTCGGGATGAACAGCCACCACATGCCTTGGAGCAAGCCGAACGCTATGCCTTTGTTCCGGCTGATCGTGAAGCCCAGGAAGCCGTCTATGACGGTCACGTAGTCGCGGAAAGGGTCGACGATCCGCTCCGCCACGATTGCCTTCGTGGCCTGGTCGACCCCTATGAGTGTGAGTATCAGCATCGCCCATGAGTACATCGCCGTCTCCCGCCCGCCTTTCATTCGCCCAGGATGAGGGGGAAGATGAGGTCGGCGTTGTCGGCGAACCTATACCCCTCCATGTTCGCCAGGAGCTCCGCCTTGCTTTCGAGCAGCCTCTCCGCCATGCGCTTGTATCGGGCGATCATCCTGTAGGAGAGCCCCAGCGCCTTGACCCTGTCGTCGCGCGGCAGTATGACGTCTATGGAGCACCAGCCTCCATACTCGGTCTGCAGCAGGTAGTAGAACATTTCCAACGTCTCGACGAGATTGATGGTACCCATAATGAGGTCGGGGTCGGCGTCCTTGTAATTGTCGTTCAGGTGCACCTGGAACAGCCGGCCCTCCATGTCCATCTGCACCAGGGAGGCCGCCATGCTCTCCTGAGCCGCGGCGGCGTGGCCTATGTCCAGGGCGCAGCCCAGGTTGTCCCTGCCGATCTTCCTGATCAGGTGCAGGAGCGTGCCCGTGTTGTTGATGAGCGACTTTTGGCGCGGGTCCTTGGGCTTCGGCTCCAAGGCCAGCCGAAAGGCGCCGGCGTGTTCGGCCAGCTCCGTCAGCGTCTCGGTGAGCCTTTTCCAGGCGTCGCCGTAGCTTATTTGGAAAGGGTAGTCGAACCCGTCCTGCGCGGGCCATAGCAGCACGCTGTCCGCCCCCGCGGCCTTCGCGAAGTCTATGCCCCTCTTGCACATGCCGACGGAATCCCGTAGGGTCGCATGCTCATTGGTGGAGAAGGCCCCGTTCCTGAACCTGCCGTCCAGCCAGTTGGTCACCAGCATGTAGGAGACCCTGAGCCCGTAGCCTTTCAGGGTTTCGGCGAGCCGCACCGGGTCGTCCGGCAGAGGGTGGGTGGGGTACGTCGCGTTCAGGCCCGTAATGCCCCCCGCCTTCGAGATGGCCTCCAGCTGCTCGTGGAGCGCCATCTCCTCGTGGTACCCGCCCGGCACGTACCTTTCCTTATAGACGCCCAGGCAATAAAGGTGCGCGTCGACGTTCAGCTCCATCATCATCCCTCCTTCGCCCGCCTACCCGTTGCCCGCCGCCTAGACTACTCGTTGTCCGCGAACCTCATGGACTTCATGCCCGCTGCCTTGGCCGCCGCTATCCCGGCGTCCGAGTCCTCGATCACCACGCACGCCTTGGGGTCGGCGTCCATCCTGTACGCCGCGACCAAGAATAGGTCAGGGTTGGGCTTGCCCCTCGTCACGTCCTCGGCGGTCACGAGCGCGTCGACCTCCAGCCCGAACATCCCCAGCACGGGCTCGACCGAGCCCCTCGAGCTCCCCGTGGCGATGGCCGCCTTATGGCCCGCGGCCTTCAGGGCCTTGAGGATGCCGATGTTGCACCCGATGGGCACGGCCTCCATCAGCCGGTCCCTGAACAGCTCCCTCTTCCTGGCGTATATGGCCGCGTAGTCCGCCCTCACCCCGGCCCTCTCGCAGAAGAAGCGTATCTGCTCCAAGGCCACCATCCCCGCCTGGGAGTAGAAGCGGTCGCGGTCGATGGGCACGCCGGCCTCAGCCAGCGCCTGCCGGTAGCATGAGAAGTGCGCCTCCATCGTCTTGGCCAGCACCCCGTCGAAGTCGAAAATATAGCTGTACCTCATCGCTCACCTTCCATGCGGGCGGGATTCATTTAGCGGCGGCCGTTCGCCTTCAGGCGCAGACGGCCCTGACCGCGGCCACCACGTCCTCCTCCGACGGGATGACGTCGGCCTCGCAGGCCGGCGCGAACGGGATTGGGACGAACCTGGCGCATACGCGCCGCACGGGCGCGTCCAGGTAGAAAAGGCCATCCTCGGCCAGCCGCGCGGCCACCTCGGCCGCGACGCCGAAGTCCCCCACCGACTCCATGGCTATGACGGCCCTGCCCGTCTTCCCCACTGACCTCAGCACCGTGCCCATATCCAGGGGGGAGACCGTCCGTAGGTCCACCACCTCGCAGCCTATGCCCATCGACTCCAGCCTTTCCGCGGCCCTGAGCGACTTGTGGACCATATAGCCCGTGGAGACGATGGTCACGTCTTCCCCCGCCCTCTTCACGTCCGCCTCCCCTATGGGAATGAGGTACGGATCCTCCGGGGCCTCCCTGAAGGAAGGGCCCAACACGCCGACGACGGTCTTCGCCTTCCCCCCTGGCGAGGCCGCGCCGTACAGCATCTTGTGCTCCAGGAAGACCACGGGGTTGTCGTCGCGGACGGCGGACCGCATCAGCCCCTTGGCGTCGTATGGGGTAGAGGGCATCACCACCTTGAGCCCGGGCGTGTGGGCGAACCAAGCTTCCAAAGACTGGGAGTGCTGGGCGGCACGCCCCGTCGCGCCGTAAGGGGCGCGGAAGACGACCGGCACGCGCACCTGCCCGCCCATCATGAGCCTGATTTTGGCGGCCTGGTTGCATATCTGGTCCATGGCGCAGGCCATGAAGTCGTTGAACTGGAACTCGGCGATGGGCCTGAGGCCCGTCATGGCGGCCCCGATGGCCGTCCCGGCTATGGCTATCTCCGATATGGGCGTATCGAGCACGCGCCTCGGGCCGTAGCGTTCCAGCAGCCCCTCGCTCACCCGGTACGCCCCGCCGAAGGCCGCTATGTCCTCACCCAGCATCACGACGTCGGGGTCCGCGTCCATCTCCTCGATTATCGCGGCCCTGATCGCATCCGCGACCCTCTCATATCCCATGGCTCATGGCCCTTTCCCCTGCGCGGCGTCGCCGCCGCAAGGGCGCCGACCGTCACCGGCTCACGCATGCAGGTATCTTTCGTAGTCCTTCGGTCCGGGTTCGGGGCTCCCCTCGGCGAACGCCACCGCCTCGGCCACCTTCGCCTCGGCCCTCGCCCTGGCCCCATCGATTTCGGACGCGCCCAGCCCGTAGCCGCCCATGAGCCTGGCCGCCATGGCCCCGATCGGGTCGCGGGCCTTCCAGGACTCCAGCTCGCCCTTCGGGCGGTAGGTAGGGTTCTCGAACCTGGAGTGCCCCATGTACCGGTACGCCTTGCACTCGAGCAGCGTCGGCCCGCCGCCGGCCCTAGCCTTGGCTATGGCGTCGCCCGCCTTCGCGTATACGTCCTCCACGTCCATGCCGTCCGCGACCAGCCCCTCCATCCCGTACGACGCGGCGCGGCAGGCGATGTCCTCGACGGGCGTCACGCGCCTGTAGTGGGTGGAGAACCCGTATAGGTTGTTCTCGCACACGAACACGGCGGGCAGCCCCCATACCGCGGCCAGGTTGAGCGACTCATGGAAGGACCCCTCGTTGGAGGCGCCGTCGCCGAAGAACGCCACGGCCACGCCGCCGTCACCCTTGTACGCGCATTTCCAGGCGGCCCCCACCGCGTGCGGTATCCCGCCGCCGACGATGCCGTTCGCCCCCAGCATGCCCACCCCGAAGTCCGCTATGTGCATGGAGCCGCCCATGCCGGCACAGCAGCCCGTGGACTTGGCGAACATCTCCGCCATGACGGCGTTCATGTCCGCGCCCTTGGCGATGCAGTGCCCATGGCCGCGGTGCGTGCTCGTGATGTAGTCGGTTTTTACCAGGTGCCCGCAGACGCCGGCCGCTATGGCCTCCTCACCGTTGTACTGGTGCATGGACCCGGGCATGTCGCGCGTCGAGAAGAGCCGGTACAACGTCTCCTCGAACAGCCTTATCTCCAGCATGGTTTGGTACAGCGCCAGGGCGGTCTCAGCCGTCATGCGCGTCCCCCCCTTTCATGCGCCCCGATCGCGGGGCTTTTGCCGCGCGTCCGCGCGATCGGCCGTAGGCGTCGCGAGCCATGCTATTCGTCCTCCAGCGCCAGGAGCCGAATGGGACATGAGTCCAGGCCCCTAACGGCCAAAGCCGGCACCAGAAGCGTGAACCTGCCCCGACTCAGCTGGCCCAGGTTGGCCGCGAACTCTATGATGGGTATCCCCCTGTCCATCAGGTACTGGTGTATGGGCTGGTTGGGCGCGCCCTTTATCTCTATCCCGGACGCGTCCGAGCCGATGAGGGTGACGCCCCTCCCCTCCACGAGCCACCTCGCCGCCTCCATGGACAGGTACGGCCTTTCGTGCGAGCGCCCGGTCCTGTACAGGTGGGAGCGGTCGAACCACAGCATCACCATGTCCCCCTCACGGACGCGCTCGCCGGAGCCTAGGAGGTCATCCACCCCGACCGCCTCGTTGGGCCCCCTGTGCCTGAGGTCCAGGAGCGCGCAGTCGCCCATGAGCCTGGACAGCGGGAACGACGCCGCGTCCAGGCCGTCCTTGCTGTGGTGGTAGGGGAACTCGATGTGCGTCCCGCAGTGCGAGGACATCTCTATGTCCTGGAGTATGTACCAGACGCCCTCGTCGCGCCTGTACTGCGGGTACAGGTCGTCGGTGTTGTGGGTCGTCAGTCGGAGGTGGTACTCCTCCTCGCCTGGGATCAGCACATGGCTGAGGTCAACCAGCCTTCTGCCCTTGATCATCGCCGAACCCCTCTCACGATATGGGTATGTACACCCCGGACAGCCCGAATATGACGTCCCAAGGCTCCGTTCGTATCTGCCCTTTGACGGCGCTGCTCAGCGCCAGGTACTCCCGCTTGAACGATACCCCGAGGTACGGGACGTCCTCGTACGCGATGTCGCGGATCAGCGCGAGGTTCGCCCGCCTGAGCGAGGGGTCGGTCGACATCTCCGCCAGCAGCGCGTCCACCTCGGGGTTATGGTAGGAGGCTATGTTGGTGTCCGCGAAAGCGGGGTCCGACGAGAACATGAAGGCCACGTCGGGGTCCTTCGGCAGGCTCACCCCCGCCATCGCGATGTCGTAGTCGCCCGACCTCGCCCTCGTCAGGTACGCGTCCCAGTCCAGGTAGTCTATGACGCAGGTCAGCCCGAGCCCCCCCAACTGCCCCATTATGTCCTCCGCCCTATTATACCTGAGCTTGCTCCCTTTGTTCACGATGATCCTTATGACCAGCGGCCTCAGCGCGCCGCCGACGTTGGTCCCGTACACGTCGTTCCACATCACGTAGCCGGACTCCGATATGAGGCCGCGGGCCAGGCCGATGCTCTCCTGGGTGAACTCGTACGGGTCCCTCACCTCATCGTACGCCCAGCAGCCGGGTATGATCGGGAAGAAGGCCTCGGTCAGCGACACGCTCAGGACGCTCTCGTCGAAGAACGCCTTCCTGTCGATCAAGTATGAGACCGCCTGGCGCATTTCCTTCTTGGCGAAGACGCCGCTTGCGGTGTTGTAGGCGATGAACTCGTAGTTAGGCGAGTACAGCTCCGTAAAGCTCACGTCGGTCCTGTCGACGTAGTAGACGCCGTTCTCAACGATGCCCACCCTCACGTTACCCTTGTTGAAGTCGACGATGTTGCAATACCCTTTTTCGGAAGCGACGACCTTGACTTCTTTTATATAGACGTCCTCGGCCGACGCGTGCCCCGCGGCGTCAGGCCGCCTGGTCAGGGTGATCCCGCCGCCGTCGTATGAGCATGCGTACGCCCCTGTGCCCATGGG
>WRCU01000054.1 GCA_009783805.1 Oscillospiraceae bacterium | reverse complement strand
GAGTGGGGCCGGGGAAGGGGAGGGGCGCATGGCATCGTTCGCTGACCGCTACCGTGAGGCGGGGAGTCTGGAAGATGCGGTAAGGATCTTCGGTGAGGCCGCCGAATGTTTCCGCGGCCGGATCGAGCGCACCAGGAGCAAGGCGGCCGACGTCTATGCCGGGGTCACGCCCGAGGGCCCCTACATGGAGTTCGGGGCGCATTATTTCGAAGTCGAGCCGCGGAAGGCGCGGCCTTGGGAGGACACGCCGAACAAGGCGCACCTGGCGGGCTCGCTCTGGCATTGCATCCTCAACCTGGAGACGCTGCCGCGATACGACTACGTGCCTTCGGTCGGGCTTCCTGACCTCGGCGGGTCCGGGTTCGTGGCGAGCCTGTTCGGGACGGAGTACATAAACCTCGGGGCGAACGGCATAAAGATAACGAGGCACGCCATAGGCGACATGTCCGAGGTGGGCCGACTAAGGCAGCCGGACGTCGGCCGAGACGGACGGTTTAAGCGGTCGGCCGAATGCGCGGGGTTCATCGCGGAAAGCCTGGGTGACGCCCTAGGGGACACCGTCGAGATCACGTACCCGCAGCTGCAGGGCCCCAGCACCAACGCCCTGCGCGTCGTCCCGGAGGAGGCCGGCCTCATGGCGGTCAAGGAGGACCCTAGGCGCATGGAGTCCTTGGCGCTCATGGTAACCGGGGTGATGGCCGACTTCATCAAGGGGCTGTTCGCGGCCGCCGGTGGGCCTGACCGCTTCAGGCCTCGAGCGCGGTTCCTCGCGCCCCCGCGCGTCAAGGGCCTGATGGTGGACGACTGGATATCGGTCGTGGACCCCGATGACTTCAAACAATGCTTCTCCTCGTCCTACGGCATGATGCGCAGGGAGGTCGGGCCGCTTTTTTTGCATACCTGCGGCCCCACGCTGCAGATAGCCGACCTGATGGGCGGGCTCGCCGGCCTCGAGGGGTTCGAGACGGCATTCATAAAGGGGACTTCCAAGACATACGGCATGCTGGCCGAGATGAAGGGGGCGATCGGGGGGCGCTACACGTTCTGCTCGTTCGGCATGCCCGACGGGTCGCTCATGGAAGGGGAGGAAAAAGTCGCCCCGGATCAAATCCGTAGGCTTTCGGAGGGGGGGCGCATGATGTTCCAAGCATACGGCGACCCAAGATACGCGGTAAAGTTGGCCGCCGAGTTGGGATTGTGATCCGGAAAGTCAGGGTTTCGGCGGGGAAGAATACGATCAGGAATGGAGGCCTACCATGCAAAAATTAAAGTTCAGCAAAGACAGGGTCGCGGAGGCCATGGACCTACGCGACAGGTGGTACGGGGGTGAGGATACCGAACGGACGCCTTTCGTGTTCGGCGTGGGCGCCCCAAAGAACAACACCTGGATGGCCGGCAACCCCCATAACTTCAAGGAGATGCTCAGCGGCTCGGACGTAGCGCTGGAAGGGCACCTGGCGGCGCTGCAGCACGCGTTCGACTCATTCCCCGACTGCGACTTCCTGCCCGTGATGCACCTATACTACTTCGGGCAGGGGATCCTGGCCTCCATCTACGGCGCGGAGCAGCTGGTCGTGGAGCTGGACCCCCCGTATACCAAAGGCCGGATATATAAGGACATATACGAAGCGGGCAGGCTGACGAACGAATTCGACTTCGAGAAGACTGAATGGGGGGCCATGCTCAAGGAGCACGTGGAGCGGTTCGTGGACGCCACGGACGGGCAGGTCCCGGTGGGCCCGCCTGACTACCAGTCGCCGCTGGGGACGGCCATCAAGCTCATGCCCAACGAAGAGCTCATGATGGCCATGATCGACGAGCCTGAGCTGACCGCGGCGTTCCTGGACAAGGTCGCCGACGGGATAATAAAGCTTTCGGGGCTCATGGAAAAGTGGGCGGGCCCCGGGAACTACGCCCACAACCACAGCAACCCGATACCCGGCAGGTGCGGCGGCATGCTTTGGGACGACTACATATCCGTCATTACGCCGGAGCTTCACATGAGGGTATGCGGGCCCAGCAACAAGAAGGTCTTCTCCGCGTTCGGGAACGGGCACCTCCATACCTGCGGGCCTTACTTTCCGGGTTACATGGACGCGTGCCTGGCCTGCGGCCCGCGGTCCATGGACGTGACCATCATGAGGGGGATGGGCAAGACCAGGGAGGACATGCTCGGCTTCCTGGCCATGACCGAGGAAAGGGGCATCCGGCTCTTCGGCGGGCTCTCGATGAGCGCGAAGTCTATATTTGATCCCGGCGCGGAGCAGCCGGACGAGGCCCTGTACGAGACGTTCGTGAGGGGCGGGTTCATGCCGACGGGCTACGGGACGCATGAGGAGGGCCTAAGGTTCAAGGGGATGGTAGGCCGCATCGACGAACGCATACGCGGCTGAACGCGCCCATGCCCCTACGCGCGGCCCCGACGCGTGACCGGGGCGGCGATACGCCCCGCGGTCCCCTAGGCGGGCCGAACATGGCCATGGTCAGAAGATCAGGTCGCTGACCTCGTCGGCCTTAAGCCTCAGGTAGGCATACTCCCCATCGGTGAGGGGCGCATGGCGGCCGCCCTGCCGCCCCACCACGCCCAGGGCGAAGCGGACGAACTCCATCCTGCCCGGCGGCAGCACGGTAGCCACCGGCTTGGACAGGGCGTAGTTCAACGCCAGCCGCCCGAGCTCCGGGTCGCCGAATATAGGCCTATACCAGCATCGGGGGTGCTCCCTGGCGTTCCAGTCGGGCCACTTGTCCCTCGCCAAGGCCTTGATGGCCAAAACCCCCATGCCGCGGGCGGCGCACTCGGCGAGCGAAGCGTCCCCCATGCCCTTCCGCATGCAGTACGCGTAGTTGATGGGCGCCATCATGGTTGCGAACCCATCGTACCGCCCTAAAATTTCCATGGCGGACGCCTCGTGGTGGCATGTGAAGCCCAAGAACCTGGCATAGCCGCTTTCCTTGGCCCATAGGAGGGTTTCCATCGCGCCGTCCGGCCCGAAGGCCGCCTCGATGTCCTCCCGGCCGTCCAGTCCGTGGAGCTGGTAGACGTCGAGGTAATCCGTCCTCAGAGCGCGCAGGGAGGACTCCAGCTCGGCCCTGGAGCCCTTGGCCGTCCTGTCGGCGGTCTTGCACGCCAGGTACGCGTTCTTCCGATAGGGGGCCAAGGCAGGCCCCAGCCTCGCCTCGGCGTCCCCGTACGACGGCGCGACGTCGAAGTAGTTCACCCCCCCGGCTATGGCCTCGGCGACGTACTCGGCGGCCTCGCCCTCGGTGACCCCGTCGACGGCGATCCCCCCGAAGGACACTATGCCCACTTCCATGCCGGTCGCCCCCAGCGGCCTCCTATCCATATGCGCATACCCCCTCGGGCCGCCCGCCAACGGCCCTGCCTTTCCTTCTATAAATCTATCCCGTTGTTGTACTGGTACCTCAGCCCCTTGCGGAGCAGCAGGTGCGACATGTCCGAAAGGCACAGGCACATCGGCGCGGACCAGCCGTCCTCGTTGTTGGGGAACTGCAGCAGCGTCAGGCCGGAATGGCCGATGTTGAAGCTGGACCACATGATGTGAGGCGGCACGGCCAGCAGGTAGGCCAGCCAGCTCGACCCGAAGCCATGGTGGCAGAAGGCCGCGACGCGCTCGTCGTTGGGCCTGATCGCCCTATATACGTCGCCTTCGCGTACATATCCAAGCCTTTCCAGGAATTCGTCGGAATGCGCCTTGATCCTTGCGAAGCCCTCCTCGGCCTTGGTGCCCTTCAGGTACGCCGCGGCGTGCGGCGGGTCGCCGGGCCTTAAGTCGGGGTCGCGCTTTAGCCTGTCGTTCTGCACGTATATGGCCCAGCGCCACCTGCCCGGCTCGAACTCGGCGCTGAAGTCCTTCCATGCCAGGTCCTCGCTCATCCACGGCTCGATGCCGCAGGCAAGGCCCAGCCGCTCGCAGGTCGGCCTGGCCGTCATGCGGGCGCGCCCGTTCGGGGAGGAGTAAACCCTGTCGAGCCCATTGATGGACAGTCGGTCGGCCAGCGCCTCGGCCTGCTTGAAGCCCTTCTCCGTCAACGTGTCGGGACTGTATATCGGGTCGCCGTGCCTGATGATGTATAGGAGCAAGACGCGCCCCCTTCCCGTGGCTTTTCGGGATAGTCTACAACGCCGCGCTCCGCCGAGGCAAACATTCGGGGTGGGTTGGCGGGGCCGCGCGGTGACCGGCACGTGCGGCCGGCCGCATGGGGCCGGGCCGCGGAATTGGCGCGGCGAAAGTGGTATAGTCTATGCCATGCGGACGCCCCGGCGAGGGGGCCGCCGCTAAGGGGGCGCCTAGCCATGGGTAAGCCGAACATCCTACTGATCACCACGGACCAGCAAAGGCTCGACACCATCCACGCGTACGGCAACCGCAGCATATACACGCCGCACATGAGCTGGCTGGCCGACGAGGGGACCTCGTTTATGCGGTGCTACTCCGACAGCCCCATATGCATGGCCGCGAGGGCGACCATCATGACGGGGAAACATGGGTACACGCACGGGCTGACGGGGAACAACTCGTCCGTCCTGCCGATGGCGGAAAACGTCACGCTCCCCGGGGCCCTGACGCGGGGCGGCTATCAAACGAGGGCCCAGGGGAAGATGCACTTCCACCCCATACGCGCGAACTACGGGTTCGAGAGCATGGAGCTGCCCCTCGACTATTACAGGCACATGGCCGAGCACCCGGAGTACGGCGTCCCGAAGGGGCACGGGGTGGGCGAGAACGAGATCGAGCCCGTCATCTCGACGGTCGACGAGGCCAGGAGCGCCACGTATTGGACGGTGAAGAGGTCCATAGACTTCCTGGAGACGAGGGACGAGACCAGGCCGTTCTTCCTGTGGACGAGCTTCGCCAAGCCGCACCCCCCGTTCGACTGCTGCCAGAATTATTGGGCGCTGTACCAAGGCAGGGAGATGCCGCCCCCCGTGATGGGCGACTGGGCCATGGACGCCGGCAACCCCAGGCACGGACTCATGTCGCACACATACGTCCTCAACAACGGGTACCGCATGTCGGACGCGCAGAAGGCCGACGTCAAGCGGGCCTACTACGCTTGCGTGACGCAGATAGACTACTCGATGGGGCTGCTCTTCGCGCGGATGAGGGAGATGGGGCTATTGGAAGACACGTGGATCATATTCACGACGGACCACGGGGACATGATGGGTGACCACGGCATGTTCGCCAAGTCCGTCTTCCTGGAGGGCTCGGCCCATATCCCGATGATCGTGCGCCCACCCAGGAAAGGCTGGACGAGGGCGGGCGGCGCGCGGTGCGAAAGGCTCGTGACGCTGGCGGACGTGATGCCCACCATCCTGGCCGCCGCGGGGATCGGGGGGCCGCCCGGCATAGACGGGGAGGACATGATGGCGATCGCACGGGACGAGGCCGGGGCCAAGGCCTCGGGCGGGTCCGCCTCCTTCGGCGACGGCCGGGACAGGCCGTTCCATGGGAACTGCTCGGACGAGACGTTCGCGGCCATCGAGGGCGGGTACAAGTATACGTGGACCGGCGTGAACGGCGACGAGCTCATGTTCGATCTCAGGTCGGACCCGCATGAGCTGAGGGACCTCATCGGGAGGGAGCCTGAAAGGGCCGCCGAGATGCGCGAAAGGCTTTCCGCCAAGGTGGCCTCGTACAAGCCGGGGCTTCTCAAGGATGGCAGGATGGCGGTGAGTTCGGTGATAGGCGGGCCCGAAGACACCGTGAAGTGGCCGGGGTTCCATTCGACGGGATATCCGACCGACGTACTGCATTAGGCCAGGGCCGGCCGCCGCGGCATGGCCCAGCCGGGCATGGCCGCGGACGGGGGCCGAAGGCGACGAGGGGGGGGCGCATGCATGGTAGGGCGCGAAGGGCGCGTGCCTGACTTCGGGAGGCTGCGTGAGACGCTGATGTGCGGGCGTGCGGACGCCGTGCCCATAGCCGAGCTGTTCCACGACGTCGAGACGGTGGACGCTTACATGGGAAGGGAGGTCGGGACCTACGCCGAGTTGGCGGGCTTCTACGCGGAGGCCGGGTTCGACTACCTCCCTTTCGACGCGGGGAAGTGGTTCGCGGGCGCGAAGGGCGAGGAAGGCCAGAGGGCGGAACGCCGGGCGGCCAGGGAGGCGAGGAAGGCGAGGACGCACCTGACGGAGGACGTGGGCAGGCGCTTCCACATAGAGGGACCGGCGGACTTCGAGGCCTATGACTGGCGCATGCACGGATGGCTCAGGGGGGGCGGGGACCTGTCCGCCTTCGACGAGGCGGCGGGCGCGCTGGCCCCGGGCATGAAGGTCATCGCCTGGAGCGACGGCATATTCGAGTTCTTCACCAAGATGGTGGGGTACGGCAGGTTCTGCCATAGCCTGGCCGACGACGCGGGGTTCGTGGAAAGGGTGTTCAAGGAGGTCGGGGACAGGGCGGTCAGGGCGTATGAGAGGGTCGCGGCGCACCCCTCGGTCGGGGCCTTATGGCTGGCCGACGACATAGGCTACTCGGAAGGCCTGCTCCTATCCCCCGAAATCATGAGGAAGCACCTGTTCCCGCACTATGAGAGCATAGGCGAGATAGCGAGGGCCAACGGCAAGCCTTTCATATTCCATTCGGACGGCAGGCTGTGGGAGATCCTCCCCGACTTGCTGAGGGCCGGCGTGAACGGGCTGCAGCCCATAGAGACCAAGGCCTGGGACGCCCGAGAGGTGAAGAGGAGGTATGGCGGCAGGCTGTGCGTCATGGGGACCATAGACCTGGACCTGCTGTGCAGGGGGACCCGCGGCGAGGTGGAGGCCATGGTAAGGGCGCACATAGACGGGTTGGGCAAAGGCGGCGGGTTCGTGATAGGCACGTCCAACACCCCGACATACTACATGGACCACGGGAATTATAGGGCGATGCTGGAGACGGCCATGGAACACGGTGTATACGGGGGAAGGGTGGGCTGACCATGGACGCGAAGGCATACGGGCTTTTCAGGGAACCGACGGCGGAGTACCGCGCCATCCCCAAATGGATCTGGAACGTCGAGGTGGACGCCATCACGGAGGAGGGGATACGGGCCCAGCTGGAGGGGTTCCGTGACCTGGACGGATACGGCGGGGCCATGTTCGTCATTTGGGGGAGCAAGAACTACATGGACGGGCCCTTCCTGGAAAGGTACGGGACGGCGCTGAGGGTCGCGCGCGAGTGCGGCCTGACGGTGATCCTCTGGGACGAGAACGGGTTCCCCTCCGGGTTCGCGGGCGGCCTCATCGAGGAGAGGCACCCGGAGCACGCGGCCAAGAGGCTGGACATGGTCTCGGAGGTCGTGCCCATGTCGAGGGCCGACCGCCGCTATGAGAGGGCCTTGCCGGAAGGCAGGCTGATGGCGGCCGTCGCCATGGACGTCGACACCTACGAGCGCCTGGACCTGACGGATAAGGCGGAGGGGGGGAGGCTGAGGTTCACGGCGCCCCCGGGGAACTGGAAGGTCATGGCCTTCACGCTCGTCACGGCCGAGGCCAGCCAGCTGGGCAGGGGGCAGAAAAGGAAGGTGGTCGACTACCTTTCGGAGGCCGCCGTCGACGCGTTCATAGGGTGCACTCACGAGGCGTACTACGGGCGTTTCAAGGAATACTTCGGATCCACGGTCAGGTATGCGTTCTATGACGAGCCGGCCTTCTGGAAGGTCGCCGGGGGGCGCATCTGGACCGGCGACTTCAACGAGGCCTTTGAGGCCAGGCACGGCTACGGCCCGGCCACGCTGTACCCCGCGCTGTTCATGGACGTCGGCCCCGATACGGCCAGCGCCAGGAACGCTATGCTCACGCTGAGGGCCGACATGTACGCGGAGCGGTACGTGGCGAGGATGGCGGAGTGGTGCGACGGGCACGGCATCAGGCTGACGGGGCATATGGACCAGGAGGAGGTCCCGTCGCCCGTGCACATATGCGGCGACCTCATGAAGGCGTTGGGGAGGCAGCACATCCCGGGCGTCGACGAGATAGGGTACTATGGCCGGGGTTCGGCCGCCTACAAGCTGGTCAGCTCCTCCGCCAACAACTACGACAAGGGCGAGGTGATGAGCGAGACCTTCGGCGGCATGGGGGCGGACATGCCCGTGCCGGTCCTCCTCAAGGACTG
>WRCU01000053.1 GCA_009783805.1 Oscillospiraceae bacterium | reverse complement strand
CCCGCGCTGACCCCCCAGGCAACCATGAGCACCCCCACGAGGCATACGACCCCGCTGACCCATGGGACCTCACCCTCGCCGTCGCCCGTCGCGCCGTCCCCGTCCCCAGGCCCGGCCATCCCGGCTCCCCCGCCGTCGCCCGTCGCGCCGTCCCCGCCCCCAGGCCCAATGCCCGGGGCTTGCCCGCGGGCCCGCCGCCTGCCCCTGAGCGCGTCCCTGCCGTCGCCCTTCAGGACGCCGCATTCCAAGGAAGCCATCATCAAGGCAAGCCCGCATCCCAGCAATAAGGACGAAGTCAACCCCGACCATAGGAAGACGGCGGCCGACGAGGCCGCCAGCCCGCAAAAGCCCAAGAACCTGCTAACCGCTATACCCAACGCCCCCGCCCCTCCCATAGGCATGACCGACCCGAACTCAATTCGCCCTCAGGCTTTGCTGTATGTCGTAAAGCAGGTTGAGCGCCTCCCTAGGGCTGACCGACGACAGGTCCAGCCCCCCCACCATCCTGGCGAGCTCGTCGCTGACCCGCACGGCGCTGTTGTAGGAAAGGACGTCCAGCTGCCCGTCAGGCGTCCTGCCGCCCTTCCTCACCTTGACGTTCGCATAGCCTATGCTGGCGTCCTCCAGCTCCCCCAGCACCTCCTCGGCCCTGTCCGTCACGGCCTTGGGGATCCCGGCCAGCCTGGCCACGTGTATCCCATAGCTCCCGTCGGCGCCGCCCCTCTCGATTTTCCTGAGGAAGACGATGTCCTCCCCGCGCTCCCGCACCGCGGCGCGCATGTTCACCACCCCGTCGAGCTTCCCCTCCAGCTCGGTGAGCTCACGGTAGTGGGTGGCCAGCATCGTCCGCCCCCTGACCTTGGACGAAATGTGCTCAGTCACGGCCCAGGCTATGCTCAGGCCGTCGAACGTGCCCGTCCCGCGCCCTATCTCGTCCAGGAGTATGAGGCTCCTCTCGGTGGCGTTCGATAGTATATTGGCCATTTCCGTCATCTCGACCATGAAGGTGCTCTTGCCTGCGGCCAGGTCGTCGGCGGCGCCGACCCTGGTGAAGAGCCTGTCCACGATCCCCACCCTCGCGTAGTCGCAAGGCACGAAGCAACCGCATTGGGCCATGACCGCGACCAGAGCGGCCTGCCTCATGTATGTGGACTTCCCCGCCATGTTCGGCCCCGTGATTATGAGGAAGCGGTTGTCGCGCGTGTCCACCAGCAGGTCGTTCGGCACGAACCCGCCCATGGGCCCCGCCCTCTCCACCACCGGATGCCTCGCGCCGCGCAGCTCCAGCGTCAGGCCATCGTCCACCTCGGGCCTGACGTAGCCGTACTCGCGCGAGCATTCGGCGAAGGACAGGTAAACGTCCAAGAGCGCGATCAGACCGCCTACATCCTTGATGCGCGCCAGATGCGAGGTCAGCTCCGCCCGCACCCTTTGGTAGGCCTCGTGCTCCACCCCCGAAAGCCTCGCCTCCGCGTCGAGGATCCTGCCCTCCATCTCGGCGAGTTCCCCGGTCACGTACCTTTCGCCGCCCGCGAGCGTCTGCTTGCGCGCGTATCCTTCCGGCGCCAGGTGCGACTGCGACCTGGGCACCTCGATATAGTAGCCGAACACCCTGTTATACCCGGTCTTCAAGCCCTTGATCCCGGTACGCGCCTTTTCGGAGGCCTCATACGCCACGACCCAGTCCCTGCCCTTTACGGAGGCCTCCCTCAGCCCGTCGGCCTCCGCGTCGAACCCTTCCTTCAGGATCCCCCCCTCGGTGACCGATATGGGCGGGTCATCCTTTATGGCCCTATCGATCAGGCCGAAGACGTCCGCCAGCTCATCCAGCCCCTCGGCCATCGACGACAGCTCGCCGCCCACGTAGCGCGACAGGCTACGCTTCACCGACGGCAGGACCCGGCAGCTTTCTTTCAAGGCCACCATGTCCCTGCAGTTGCCGCCCGCGAAGGCTATCTTGCATATGAGCCTCTCCATGTCCCGCATCGACCTCAGCGTCTGGGAGAGCTCCCCCGCCCCGACGTAGTCCGACCAGAGCTCGGCCACCGCGTCCAGCCTGGCGTTGATGGCGGCGGCGTCGGTGAGGGGGCTCCCCACCATCCTTTTCAGCAGCCTCGACCCCATGGGCGTCGCCGTCCTGTCGAGCACCCCGGCGAGCGTGTCCTTCCCGCGCCCCCCATGCATGGGCTCGGTCAGCTCGAGGTTCCTCCTGGTGCCGGCGTCCATGCCCATCGACTCGCCCCTGCCGAACCGCGTGAGCCTCGTCAGGTGGATGGGCTCGGCCCCGCCGGCCTCCCCCACGTACCTTACCAGGGCGCCGGCGGCGCATACCCCGAGGTCGAGGCCGTCTCGGCCCATCAGACCCGTGCCGAACCTCCCGCCCACGGCCTCCCGGATCAGGCCCAAGTCAAAGGCCCCTTCCCCCAGGACGGACACATACGCCCCAAACCCGCCGCCGACCCCCTCCATCCCCTTGGACCGGGACGCGCCCTCGTTCATCAGTATCTCAGATGGCCTGAACCTGGCGATCTCGTCCAGGAGGCCGGAATGCCCCTCGCCGGGGCCCGACTCCATGCAGGAGACCTCGCCCGTCGTGACGTCCAGGGCCGCCAGCCCGTATGCCCTGCCCTGCCCGTACACGCAGGCGATGTAATTATTCTTCCGCTCCTCGAGCATCGTCGGGTCCATGACGGTCCCCGGCGTGACGACGCGCGTCACCGCCCGCCTGACCAGGCCCTTCGCCGACCTCGGGTCCTCCACCTGCTCACATAGGGCGACCTTGTACCCCTTGGCGATCAGCTTGGATATGTATCCCACGGCGCTGTGGTAAGGGATCCCGCACATCGGCGCCCGGCCGTCGTCCCCGCAGTCCCTGGCCGTCAGGGCCAGGTCCAGCTCGGCGGACATCCTCACCGCCTCATCGAAGAACATCTCGTAGAAGTCCCCGAGCCGAAAGAAGAGCACGCAGTCGCCGTACCTTTCCTTCATGTCCAGGTATTGCGCGATCATCGGTGAGTACGCCATTTTATGTCGGCTCCTTAGTCGCCCGCGCCGCCAACCGGCCCGCCGCCCGGCCTCAGGCCAGCTCGCCGTCCAGCGCCCAGGCGCGCCCTTCCGTTATCCGCACGCCGACGGCCATGCCGGCGAGCTCCGCTGGGCCGCGGCCGGAGGCGGCGAAGTTGACGATCCTGTTGTCGGGCGCCCTGCCGGCCCACTTGCGCGGGTCGTGCTTGGACCTGCCCTCGCAGAGGACCTCCAGGGTCCTGCCCACGAAGGCCGCGTTCCTTTCCAGCGCCATCCTCCCCTGCAAGTCCGCCAGCTCCCTGAAACGACGACCCGCCACATGCGCGCCCACCTTGTCGGTCCGCACGCTGGCGGGCGTCCCCTCCCTGTCGGAATACAGGAACGTGAATATGAAGTCGAACCCGGCCGTCCGAACGGCCTCCATGGTCTCCTCGAAGTCGCCCTCCGTCTCGCCGGGGAACCCCACGATCACGTCGGTCGTGACCGAGATACCGGGCCTGGCGGCCCTCACCCTGGCCACGGTCTCCAGGAACGCCTCCTTCGTGTAGCCCCTGTTCATCTCACGAAGCACCCTGGTGCTGCCCGACTGCATGGGCAGGTGCAGGTGCGGGCAGAGTTTCCCGCATTCGGCGTAGCATCGCAGCAGCCCCTCCGAAAGGTCCCTCGGATGGGAGGTCATGAACCTGACGCGCTCGATGCCGCCCACGTCCGCGACCCTATATATCAACTCGCTGAACGGGTCCCCCCCGCGAAAGGGCCCATCCCCCCCCAAACGCGCGAATCGGCCACGCCACCCTTCGGGGCCGGCCCCGCCGAACGCCTTTCCGTATGAGTTAACGTTCTGGCCCAGCAAGGTCACTTCCTTGCACCCCTTGCCGGCCAACCCCCTCACCTCGTCCAGCACGCCCTTCGGGTCCCTGCTGGCCTCCCTGCCGCGGGCATAGGGGACGATGCAGTACGAGCAGAAGTTGTCGCAGCCCGCCATCACGCTGACCCACGCCTTGACCCCGCCGTCCCGGACGGCCTCGGCGATCGGCTCAGCCGCGTGCCCCGACGCCCCCGGCCCGTCCTTCGGCCCGATCATCGGCTCCCACGACGGCCCGAGCGCGGCCGACTCCCCTTGCAGGTTTCGGAGCAAAAAACCTATTACCTCCGCGTCCCCATTGGGCCCGACGACCAGGTCCACGAACGGGTAGCTGCCCTTCAGCCTCGCCCTGGCCCCTTCCAACCCCCCCATGCATCCGCACACGATGACGGCGGAGCCCGGCCTTCCGGCCTTCAACCCCTTCAAGGAGCCGATGTATCCATACGCCCTGTTCTCCGCGCCCTCACGCACGGAGCACGTGTTGCAGACCATGACGTCCGCCTCGCCGGCCGATCCCGCCGATTCGTAGCCGGCCGCCTCCAGCGCCCCGGCAAGCCTCTCGGAGTCGCTCTCGTTCATCTGGCATCCGAAGGTCCTTATATGGTACCTGGCCGTCCGGCCCAAGGCGCGTTTGGCGCCGTTGAGCCCAAAAAGCAGCCTCAGCCGCCCGCCTATGCTATCGTCCATCCGCCAGGGGCCCTTCCGTGCCGTACCTGTTGAGCAACTCGATCGAGTATGCCGACGCGTCCGCGTTGTCGACCCACTTGACGCAGATGGCCACCCTATTCCCCCCATCCAAGGCCCCGTAGTAAAACCTCAGGTTCTCCGCCGCCGTCGGGAGTATGGGCACGACCGTCGGCTCGCCCTCGAATGGGGGCGGCGGGTCGCTTAGGGCAGAAGGCGCGTCTGTCGGCCCGGGGCCCCCGATGCCGGCGCGTTCCGCCCCTCCATGCGGCGCCGAGTCCCAAGGGTCCGCGTATGTGTGGACCATATGGCCGTACCCGGCCTCCGCCTTCCCGTACGAGAAGACGCTTCCCATCCTGCATCCGGGTTCGCCGCCCCTCGCCTTGAGGACGGATAGCTCGTACGCCGCGTACGCCGACCCGCGGATCGGCGCGGCGCCGCCACGCGAGGCGGCGCCGGGGTGGTACGAAGCCCCGGAAATGCGCGGCGTGTATATCGGCGGGTCAGGCTCATACGTCCAATCCTCGAGTACGCGACCGAACCCCTCGCCGCCGCCCATCCTGGCCGCCAAGTCATCGGCCTGCCTGCCGTTCGCGGTGACGTGCGCCAGGCCCCCGCCCACGCACCGCATGGCCCTGTACACGTATAGCTCCGGATTGGCCAGCGCGCCCTCGTCGGGGGACCTGACCGTGACCGCGCGGTCGTCCCCGACCGTCTCGGCCTCCAGCATCCTGTTCCTCGACCCGGCGCTCCTGCCCGTGATGAAGTAGATGTGCGCCGTATAGTCCGCGCAGGGCGATAGGCCGATGATCAGCCCCCTGCCGGGGTAAGGGTTCCGCCTAAGCCTTTCCGCGCCGGCTTCGGCCAACCCGCGCATGCCCGCCGTCAACCCGCATCACCCCCCGCCGTCACGGCAACGCGAGGCCGACCAGCTCACCCACGTCGCCTATGCCGTTCGACCCCATGTACCGCTCCAACCCTTCGACGCACTTTATGTGCGCGTATGGGTCGCACAGGCCCGCCGTCCCCACCATGACGGCCCTGGCGCCGACCATGAGGAACTCGAGTGCGTCCTCATAGCCAGCTATGCCGCCCATGCCGATAACGGGCACGCCCACCTTCATGCAGACTTCATAAACCATCCTCAGTGCGACCGGCTTAATGCACGGCCCGGACAGGCCGCCCGTCACGTTGCCCAGCACGGGCCTGCCGGTTTTAATGTCCACCGCCATGCCCAGGAGCGTGTTGACCATCGTTATCGCGTCGGCCCCGCCGGCCTCGGCCGCCAGCGCCATCTCCGCTATGTCCGAGACGTTCGGCGATAGCTTTACGAAGACCGGCACGGCGCAGGCCTCCTTGACCTCACGGGTGAGCCGCTCCGTAGCCTTCGGCGAGGTGCCGAAGGCCATGCACCCCTCGGAGACGTTCGGGCAGGACACGTTCAGCTCGACCGCGTCCACGCCCGCCCCGCCCAGCGCACCGGCCACCGCCGCGTACTCCTCGGCGCTCCTGCCTGCCACGTTCGCGATCACCTTGGTCCCCGAACGCAGCAGGAAAGGCAGCTCATCCCTGATGAACGCTTCGAGGCCGGGGTTCTGCAGCCCTATGCTGTTCAGTATGCCGGACGGGGTCTCCGCGACCCTTGGGGGGGGGTTGCCCTCCCTCGGCTCCAGCGTGACCGCCTTCGTGCATACGCCCCCCAGGGCGGACAGGTCGATGAATCCGGCGAACTCCCTTCCGTAGCCGAAGGTCCCGCTGGCGGCTATGACGACGTTCCTGAAGGTGATCCCGGCTATCGTGACGGATGTGACGGCCTTTGGGGCCGCCGCCACGGCAGCCCCCTTTCGATCATCGCCCATCCTAGGATTCTATCCGAACGGGCGGCCTAATCATAGCCTGGGGGGAACAGCTCGTCGGTGTCGAAGACCGGCCCGTCGGCGCAGACCCGCTTGTATGTCGGGCCGGGGCCGCCCCTAAAAACCAGGCACGCGCACGCGAGGCACGCGCCGAAACCGCACGCCATCCTCTCTTCGACCGAGGCCTGGCACCGCACCCCACCGCGGCGGCAGGCCATGGCGGCGGCCTCTATCATCGGCCTAGGGCCGCAGACGAAGGCGGCCTCATAGGCGGGCGCACCGTCTGGCCCCAACTCGCCCAGGCGCGCCAGCTCCTCCCCGAACCTGGCCGTGACGAAGCCCTTCGAGCCCAAACTCCCATCCTCCGTGCTTACGTGAAGGCTTTCGGAGTTTATCCCGGCTTCCTCCAGCATCACCGCGGAGCCGGAGTCGCGGAACCCCATGTACGCGTGCCTCTCATCGGCGCATATCACGCTCAGCAAAAATATGAGGGGGAACACGCCGACGCCCCCCCCGACCACAGCCACCTTGCCGTACCTGCGGCCCAAGTCGAAGCCGTTCCCCAAGGGGCCCATCACGCTGACGCGCGAGCCTACGGGCATGGCCGCGATGAGGCCCGTCCCTTTGCCCTTCACCTGGAACCCGATCGTAAGGGTCCCGGAAGGCGCGTCGGCCGAGCAGACGCTGAAGGGGCGCCTAAGCGGCGATTCGGCGGACCCGGTCCCCACGCCGACGAACTGCCCCGGCGAGGCGGAGCCGGCGATCTCCGGGCAGTGTAAGCCCATTAGGAAGACGCCTCCGGCGATCTCCTCCCTCGACTTTACCTCACAGGCGTATATCCCGGCCATGCTCGCGGGCCCCCCTAGCGCGCGAAAAACGCGCGCTTCTTTAGTGATCCGGTAGGTACGGCCATTATATAGCATCCGGCCCATGGCCGGCGCGTACCCAGCCCTCCGGCAACGGGCGCCATATGCTTTGGGCCCATTGGACTATCGCAGGCGGGCCTTTGTCAGCCTACCGCTTATTTGCTAATATGAGCCATGTCGCAACACATCCAACATTAATAGGGGGAAGATGGCCGATGAAATTCATTTGCAAAGTCTGCGGGCATAACCACGTGGGGGACGAAGCCCCTGACAAGTGCCCTGACTGCGGGGCCGCGAAGTCGAGCTTCATGGCGAAGGTCGACGGTGCGATAGCCTTCGCGGACGAGCATAAGATAGGCGTCGCCGCCGGGGTCGACAAAGAGGTGCTGGACGGGCTTAAGGCCAACTTCGCGGGCGAGTGCACCGAGGTGGGCATGTACCTGGCCATGAGCAGGCAGGCCGACCGCGAGGGGTTCCCGGAAGTGGCCGAGGCCTACAAGCGGATAGCGTTTGAGGAGGCCGAACACGCGGCCAAGTTCGCCGAGCTATTGGGCGAGGTCGTCTTCGCGGACACGAAGAAAAACCTCTCGCTCAGGGTCGAGGCGGAGACCGGCGCCACTGCCGGGAAGAAGGAGCTGGCGACCAAGGCCAAGACGCTGGGGTACGATGCGATACACGACACCGTGCATGAGATGTGCAAGGACGAGGCGCGTCACGGGGCGGCCTTTTACGGGCTCCTCCAAAGGCTGTTCAAGTAAATAAAAGTTGGTGCGGCAGCATAGGCGGCTGCCGCACCACATTCTCTCGAGCTATCGGCAATGCACGGTGCTATTTTGGTGCGGCAGCATAGGCGGCTGCCGCACCACAT
>WRCU01000052.1 GCA_009783805.1 Oscillospiraceae bacterium | reverse complement strand
GCCATCGGCTCGGTGCCCCAAAGCGAGGTTTTCAAGGGCCTGGTCAGCTTGGATGAGGACGGGTACATCCTGACGGATGAATGCATGAGGACGGACAGGCCGGGCATATTCGCGGCCGGCGACATACGCGCGACGCCGCTCAGGCAGATAGTCACCTCCCTGTCCGACGGGGCGGTGGCGGCCTACTACGCCACCCAGTACGTGCTTTCCCTTACGTAAGGGCGGCCGCCCGCCCCGGCTTAGGGCAGGCGGCCAGGCCGATCGCCCCGCCCGGCCGTCAGACGCTTTCCTTGCGGTTCACGGACGAGTAGTTCAGGCTATTGATGAAGTCGCCGTTCGTCTTCGTCTGCATGAACTTGCTTATGAGCAGCTCGGTTATCTCCGCCGTCTCCATGTTGCTCATGGCCTTCCTGATCGCGTACACGGCCTCCAGCTCCTTCGGCGTCATGAGCAGGTCCTCCCGCCTGGTGCCCGACTTGACCATGTCGATGGCCGGGAATATGCGCTTCTCCGACAGCTTGCGGTCCAGGTGCACCTCCATGTTGCCCGTACCCTTGAACTCCTCGTAGATCATGTCGTCCATCCTGCTGCCCGTCTCTATGAGGGCCGTGGCGAGGATGGTGAGGCTGCCCCCGTCCTCTATGTTGCGCGCCGCCCCGAAGAAGCGCTTCGGCTTATGGAGCGCGCCGGGGTCCAGCCCCCCCGAAAGCGACCGCCCCGTGGGCGGGATGGTTATGTTGTACGCCCTGGCCAGCCTGGTGATGCTGTCCATCAGGATGACGACGTCGTGCCCGTGCTCGACCAGGCGCATCGCCCGCTCCTGGAGCATCTCGGCCACCTTCACGTGGTGCTCGGGCAGCTCGTCGAAGGTGGAGTATATGACCTCGCCGCGTATGGACCTCTTCATGTCGGTGACTTCCTCGGGCCGTTCATCCACCAGCAGCACGAAGAGCTTGACCTCAGGGGAGTTGGTGGTGATGGAGTTCGCGATCTTCTTCAGGAGTATGGTCTTCCCAGCCTTGGGCGGCGAGACTATGAGGCCCCTCTGCCCTTTCCCTATCGGCGATATCATGTCGAGGATCCTGGTGGACAGCTCCTTTTCGCTTACCTCCAGCCGCAGCTTCTGGTCGGGGAATATGGGCGTCAGGGTCTCGAAGGGCCTCCTCTTCATGGCCGTCTCGGGCGCCTCCTCGTTTATCGTCGCCACCTGCACCAAGGCGGAGTACCTCTCCGTGTCCTTCGGCGCCTTGTACCTCCCGGAAAGCAGGTCCCCGGTCTTCAGTCCGTACCTGCGTATGGTCGACTGGGGCACGTAGACGTCCCTGCCGCCCGAAAGGTAGTTGGTGTTCGACCTGATGAACCCGTAGTTGTCGGAGACGACCTCCAATACGCCGCTCACCACCATGTCGGCCTCTGAAGCCGCCGCATCGGCATCGTCGGAGGCCGCCATCCTCTCCGCCAGGCGCGCCTCATCGGCCTCCCTGGAAGCGTTCCTGCCGCCGTCCGCCTCGTCCTTCGCATACCTGGGCTGGCGCTGATCGGCCCTCCCGCCTTTCTCGGGCCTACCCCCGCGCTCCGGACGCCCGCCGCCGTCGGCCCTCCTGCCGTAGTCCGGCCTGGTCTGCTGCCCCAGCTTCGGCCCCGACTCGTACCGGGCCGCATGGCCCCGACCCCCGCCCGCGCCCCCGCCCGCGTTTGAGACCGCGCCTCCGCCCACGTTCGCGACCGCGCCCGCGGCGCGTGGGACGCCCCTGCCCCGCTCGCCCCCCACGCCCGGCTCCGCGTCCCCTTCGCCCCCGACCGGGGCGATGGGGACGGTCGGGCTCGCCTGCCTCTCAATCTCCTCGCCCGACACGGCCGCGCCCTTCCATGCGGAGGCGCCGGACGCCCCTAGGAGCCCGCCTTCCCTGTTCAGCCTGTTGACGTATAGCTTGCCCTCGCTGGGCCGCCGCTGACGCCTTTGGTCCAGGTGCAGCCTGTTCGCCGGCTGGCCCGGCTCCGCCGCCTCCGGCCTATTGGCCGCGGCCTCCTGCGGGCGGGCCTCCGCCCTGGCGGCGCTCGGAGCGCCATCCTGACCCGCCGTACGCTCGGCGCCGCCCTCACGCCGGGCCCCGGCCTCGCGCCCATCGCCGCGCCCGCCCTCCTTGTTCCCGTGCCCCGCCGCCGTCGCCGCGCCGCCCTGGGCCGCGTCTCCCTGCGGGCGGGCTGCGTGCCGCCCATCGGGCCCCTCGGCCTTCGCCTCTACCCGTGACGGCGCCTGGTCCCTCGGCTTAGGCCCCTGACCCGCATCGGCCGCGCCCGGCTTGCCGCCATTGACGTCGCCTAGGTCGGCGCGGCCGTGCCGCCGCCTGCCCGGCCCGCCCCCGTGCCTCGCCTCGGGCGCCTTCGATGGCGCCGCGCCATCATTGGTCGCGTCACCCTGCGGGTGGGCCGTGGGCTGCCCGTCGGCCCCCCCGGCCTTCGCCGGCTCGGCCTTCGCCGGCCCAGCCTTCGGCGGCTCGGCGCCGCCATCCGGCCTGGCCGCGGTGGGGCCCTCCGGCCGTTCGGCGCCGGCGGCCGCGATCCGCTCGATAAGGTTGGCCTTCGTGCTGCTCCTGATATTGTCCAGCCCCAACGTGCCTGCGATGCGGCGGACCTCCGCCATGGTCTTGGAACCGAGGTTGGAATCCGACATGAGATACCCCCAAGCGATGAGTTTATGGCGATGAATCTATGGCTATGGATTATACGCGCCTAATAAGCGGCGGCGCGCCGCGCGCGGCGTGAGGCCGGCCAGGCGGTGCGTGCCGTATGAGAAGCCTGGCCGTGAGCGCCGTATGGGCGGCCTGCCCGTGCGCCCTACCTCTTGAACTCGCTGACCAAGGACCGCCTATAGCTTTCCATCTCCCAATTGCGGATGAAGTCGGCCTCCTTCTCGCTCATCGCCTTGAGCCCCAACCCCAGACGGGCGATCGCCTCCCTGACGTATATGAGCGAGGCCAGCGTCTCCTCGACCGCCATGGCCTCAGCGTAGCCGCAACGGTACGTAAGCGAGCCTACCCCGGAATCGACGGACGCCTTGGCCTCCGCGTCGCCAAAGCCCAGCGCCCCACCGAGGTAGACTATATGGTCGGGGCTCAAAAACCCTTCCGCGTAGCCGCGGTCCAGCAGGCCCGACCGTACGGCCCCCACCACCAAGCCCGTCCGCGACTCGAACGCCCCCGATCCCCGCTCGGCCAGGCTGACGTCGGGGAAGCGCTCTAGTCCCAGGCAGGAGATGATCCCGTCATTTATCCGCGTATGGAGCTCCATGCACTCGCCCATGTCGTCGGACGTGACCACCAGGCCGTGGTTCTCCATGAAGATGGCCTTGGGCGCCTCCGCCCCGGCCGCGCCGTACCCTTTCAGGGAATCCATGATCCTCAGCGTGAGGCAGAACCCGGGGTTGATGTACGGGACCCACATGGGCCCGTCGGGATACCCCCCGAACAACTCAGCCACCTTGGCCTCCCCCGAAGAGGAGCAGCATAGGACGTTGGCGTACACGGAATGGGTGTGGATGACGTATTTGCGCAGTATCGAGTGGAAGCCGGCCTCCACGGAAGGCCTCAGGCCCAGGGTGTCTTGCGGCGATATGGCGGAGCTCACCAATTGCTTGCTTTCCGACTCATAGTCCCTGTCGCCCAAGTCGCCTATGCCACCATAATAGTCGGCGATCCTGCCATAGTCAAGGAGCACGTAGGCGCCCGACCGGCCCACCTGCGAAAGCCTGAAGCCCGAGGCCTTGACGGCCATGAGCCCCCCGCCCTTGACGGAGGTGTTGCCGCCGCCCCCCTGGACGTAGTCGACCCTTTGCCCGGCGTAATGCGATATGGCTTCCAAATCCCCTAGGATGTCCATAAGACGCGTCCTCACTGTCTTTTAGTCTGCCGGCCCGCCAACGTCTGCGCATACGGCGAAAGCCTGCCGGCGTGGCGGGCCTACGAGGCCGTCCTTTAGGTCCCGAAACGCTGCGGCTTACGGCCGTGCCATCCTTGGCGCCGCATCGATCCGCACGGCCGAAGCCCCGCCATGGGTCCCAAACGCGACGCCCCGCCAGACGTATGGCCGCTGCGTGGCCGTCAGGCCCCAACATCATCCCCGCGCGAGCTTCCCCTTCTCGTATCCGCTCCTCAGGTATGCGCCCATCGGGTCCGGGTCAATCCCCATCTCCTCCCGAACCTCCGCGAGCAGCGGGCGCACGTCCGTGTCGAACGCGTCCTTGACGCACGCCTCGGCGGCCAGCACGTCGCCCTTGCCCTGCGCCTCGGCCAGCCTTCCCCTGTCCACCAGCAAAGCCTTCGCGTGGGCCTCCTGGATGTTCAGCACGGACCGTATCATGGCCGGTATCTTCGGCTCTATGCAATGGCTCTGGTCTATCATGTACGCTATCCTGCCCGCGCACCCGGAGGTCGCGGGGTCATCCTCCGCCTTCACGAGCTCCGTGAATATAAGGAACAGTTCGTATGGGTTGACCGACCCCACGATCAGGTCGTCGTCCGCGTATTTTTTATTGTTGAAATGGAAGCCGCCCAGCTTGCCCTCGTCCAGGAGGAAGGCCACTATATGCTCGATGTTTGACCCCAGGGGATGGTGCCCCAGGTCCACGAGGACCTCCGCCTTGTCCCCCACCTTCCCGGCGAACACGTAGGCCATGCCCCAGTCGGCGATGTCCGTGTGGTAGAAGGAGGGCTCAAACGTCTTGTACTCTATGAGCATCCTCATGCCGTCGTCCATGGCCTTATCCAGTTCGATGAGGCTTTCCTCCATCCAGGCCTTCCTCTGCCTGAAGTCGGCCTGGCCGGGGTAGTTCGTGCCGTCGCTCATCCATAGGCTGAGATCCCTGGACCCCGTCAGCCTGGCTATCCCCGCGCATTCCAGCAAGTGCTCCGTGGCCCTGCGGCGGACTCCGGCGTCCGGGTTGACCACGCTGCCGAGCATGTACTCGGGCTCTTGGAACACGTTGGGGTTGACGGCGCCGATGGCCAGGCCCAGGTCCTTGGCGAAGGCCTTGGCCTTGCCGTAGTCGTCGCACTTGTCCCATGGGATGTGTATGGCCACGGTGGGGCACACGCCCGTAAACTTGTGCACCTGCCCCGCGTCCTCCAGCTTCTCCTCCAACGTCCTGGGCATCCCCTGCTGCTTGAACACCTTGAACCTGGTGCCGGAGTCCGCGTACCCCCATGAGGGCGTCTCTATTCTGAAACCCTTGACCCTGCCTTTCACCTTCCGCAAGTCCAGCCCTTTTTCCCTGAGCGACCTCTCCCAATTCAAGCTATCTCCCGACATGACCCCTACCCCCGTTACGTATTATGGATAATCGCACTCATGGTGCCTTGCGCCTGCCTCAGGCCACGGGCCAGGCCATAGCCGTCATGAGCGACAGCTCCGGTTGGGTGGTGTCCAGCCTCGTGTACTGGACCACCACGTCCTCGTCGCTCTCCACCATGATCGCGTACGGCACCCCCTTGGGCACCGCCTCGCCGCCCGCGCCCCTGATCTTGTCCATCCTCACATGGTTGGTCCGCCCGGCCATGCAGACGGCCTCAAAGCACCCCATCGCGGGCCTGTCCTCAAAGAACAGGGTTATCCTCATGTGCGCGTCGTTCGCACCCGTGTTCAGCACGCACACCGACTCATGGCTGTTATAGGCGCCGTTGTCCACCTCCGGCCAGAACGCGTCGGCCACGAGCCATGCCTTCCTTCCGTATGCCTTCATGATTTCGCCCCTTTCGTTGTCCGCCGTCAGCCCTTGAGGATCGTCTCCTTATACCATCCGTACCTTTCGTCCCATACGCCCGGCTCCCTCGGCTCATAGACGTCCAGCTTGAACGAGTCGGCGATGAGGGCCCTCCCCTGCTCCAGGCCGCCCACCTCACCCAACGCTATCAGCTGCGCCACCAGGTTGCCTATCGAGGTCGCCTCGGAGGGCCCGGCGACCACCGTCCTCCCCGTCGCGTCCGCGGTCATCGCGTTCAGCAGGACGTTCCTGCACCCGCCGCCCACTATGTGTATGGTGTCCAGCCTCCTGCCCATCAAGGCCTCCAGGCTCTCCAGGACGTGCCTATACTTGAGCGCGAGGCTCTCCATGACGCACCTGACGGTCTCCGGCTTGGTCTCCGGCGGCCGCTGAGAGGTCGCACGGCAATAGGAGGCAATCCTCCCGGGCATGTCGCCCGGGGCGGAGAACAGGTCGTCGTCCGGGTCAATGGCCGCACCGAAGGCCGGGCTGGAAGCCGCGGCATCCTCCAGCTCATCGAACGTCTCCGTCCCCCCCCCCTTCTCCCATACCCTCTTGCACTCCTGGTATATCCATAGGCCCATTATGTTCTTCAGGAACCGTATCCTCCCACCGAACCCGCCTTCGTTCGTGAAGTTCCGGGCGTACGACTCGTCGTTGATGATGGGCGACTCGAGCTCCGTCCCCAGGAGGGACCATGTGCCGCTGCTGAGGTATGCGCAGCTCGACGAAGGCTTGGCCGGGACGGAGACGACGGCGCTGCCCGTGTCGTGGGAGGCCACCGATATGACGGGTATGCCCCCGCACATGAGCTCCCCCTGCAGGGCCTTCGATATGCCGGATCCGATCGTGCCGGAGGGGATGGGCTCGAGCAGGATGTCGTCGCGTATCCCCAGCCTGCCCAGCATCCCGCGCGCCCAGCCGCCGGCCACGGGGTCGTGCATCTGCGACGTGGACGCCACCGTCATCTCGCACTTTTTTTCGCCCGTGAGGAAGTACTCGAGCAGGTCGGGCATGAAAAGCAGGGTCCTGGCCTTCTCCAGCGTCGGGGACCGGCTTTCGGTCATCGACAGCAGCTGGAAGACCGTGTTGAACTTCAAAAACTGTATCCCGGTCGTCATGTATATCTCGCGGAGGGGCACCATCTCGGACGCGCGCCCCATCATGCCGTCGGACCTCGCGTCCCTATAGTGGAACGGGTTGCCGAGCAGCGCGCCGGAGGCGTCCAGCAGGCCGAAGTCCACGCCCCAGGTGTCTATCCCGATCCCCTTGATCGAGTCGCCGCACTCCCTGACCCCCTTTATAATCCCCCGCTTCATCTCATGGAAGAGCCTGAGGACGTCCCAATGGAAGGCGTCCCCCAGCATCACGGGGTCGTTCGGGAACCTGTGCGCCTCCCTCAGGCTGAGCCTGCCGCCGTCGAACCCCCCCAGCATGGCCCTGCCGCTGCTTGCCCCATAGTCGAAGGCCAATACGTTAAGCGTACTCATACCCCCCTCTCCCGATCCCGGCGAACGCCGCGACGCGCTCATCTAGTTTAGGGTAGCCGCGCACCGCGGCCTCCCCGAGGAACCCCGCGGAGGCGTCCCCCGTCGCTGCGGCCTCATGCCCGATCAACGCCCATGCGGCCTCGATCAGGTTCGACAGCCACGGCTTCCCTATCTCCTCGCACACGAAACCTTGCCTCGGCGAGTTTATGTCCTCGCCGCATACCTCGATGAGGCCGTGCTCGGCGCATAGGGCCTTCACCCGCGCTATCTGCGCGTCGGTGTTCCTGGTCGGCATGTACGTGACGGCCTTCACGCCCAACCGCCCCAGCTCGGCGAAGAGCAGGTCCAGGTAGCCGTCCTCGAAGGCCTGCGCCTTCTTGTCGCCCGTGACCGACTCGGCGACGTCGCCCAAGTAGGCGTACGTCAGGATCGACCCGGTCTCCCTCGCGAACCCCACGAACTCACCCACCTTAGGGCACTCCGGGCCGGCAGGCAGGTATATCCTGTCGTTCAAACCGCCTTTGAGCGCGCCCAGCAGGTCATACTCATAGTGCTCGTTGCCCGGGTCCGAAAGGTAGCCCCTAACCTTGCCGCCCAGCCCTACCCCCAGGTCCCGCTCTAGGAAGAGCACCGTCCCCGGCCCCTTGCCCGCCTTTTCCATGACCTTCCTCGCCAAGGCGAGCAGGAGGTGCCTCTCGGTCACCGATCCGCCCTCATGGCGGAACGAGAGGGGCTCGACGTCCCTCTCCAGGTCGATCGTGAGCCCCCAGCGGCCGAAGGCCTCCCCCACCCTCCGCGCCATGGCCGCGTTCCTCTCGCGGCGGTGCGGCGAATACCTGGCTATGAAGCGCCCGAACTCGCCGAACCGGTCGTGGGGTATGCCGTGGAACGACATGTACGCGACCGAACGTTGGTCCGGGTTGTTTATGTGCCGCCCT
>WRCU01000051.1 GCA_009783805.1 Oscillospiraceae bacterium | reverse complement strand
ATGATCGACGGAGGCCATGACGAGGAGGCCTTAAGGCTGGAGATAGCCGCCTGCGTGGACTATCTGTACGACAGGGCCGCGGCGAGCCTATATGGGCTAGACGGGGACGGCCAGGAGGGTGACTTCCTGCTGTTGGCCGACTTCCTCAAGGGCAAAGGGTATTGGGACGCCTCCCACGACTCGCGGTACGAATTGGCGCTCGGGTCGGGCCTGGCCAGGGCAGCGTACCGGGCCGGCATGGAGGCCTACGGTGACGGAAGGGCCTTGGAAGCCGTGAGGAGCCTCGACGTATGCAGGGCGTACGGCGCCGCGTATGCGGAGGCGACGGAGGTTATGTATGGCCTGGCGTTGGCCGCGTTTAAGGCCGACCATACCGACAGGGCGACGTCGCTCATCAAGGGGCATTCATTTGAGGAGGCCAAGGGGCTGGTCGCCGTACTGGCCGAATACTTTCCGGATGACCCGCGCACCCAAAACCTGATCTCATCATGCTGGGACGTGGAGGCTTACGACGGCGTGGTCCTCCACATATTCTACCACCCCCTCATAGCCTACCCGGAGAGGGCCTTCAGGACCGCCGCCGGGTACAACATGCACTCGCAGGAGGCCTTCTTCACGACCGTCCATGAGTTCAAGGAGTCATTGCGCCAACTCCATGAGAAGGGCTATTGCCTCGTCGACATCAATGACCTGTACGACGCCGAGTTCGACGGTACCGGCAGGACCGTTTCGGTGACGAGGAAGCCCGTCTACGTCCCGAAGGGGAAGAAGCCGCTCATCATCAGCATCGACGACATGAACTACTACGAGTACATGGTCAAGGACGGGCAGGTTACCAAGCTCGTGCTGGGCGAGGGCGGCGACGTGCTCACCCACTCGACCGACATGGCCGGGAACGCTGTGATATCGGGTGAAAATGAAATAGTCCCCATCCTGGACGCGTTCGTCAGGGAGCATCCCGACTTCTCCATGAACAACGCCAAGGGTTGCATAGCCTTGACCGGCTTCTACGGCATACTGGGCTATAGGACGGATGAGCCTGCTTGGGCGGGGTACGATGATGAGGTGGCCGGGGCCAGGGAGGTCGTGGCTAGGCTGAAGGAAACCGGCTGGACCTTCGCCAGCCACTCGCAGGGCCATCGCCATACGGCGGCCATATCGCTCAGCCTGCTGGTCAACGACACTGATAGGTGGGCCAGGGAGGTGCTGCCGCTCGTAGGGCCGACCAGCGTCTACATATACCCTTACGGCGAGAGGGTCGCCTTCACGGACCCTAAGTTCGATTACCTGAAGGCGAGCGGGTTCGCCTACTTCGGGACGGTATCCAGCGACAGCGGCATCGTCTGGGGGAAGGACTACCTGGAGCAGGGGCGGCGTGCCGTCGACGGCATCGCCATGCGCGACATGCGCCTGAGGGACATATTCCACGTGCCGTCGCTCATAGACCCGATCCGGCCTTCGTACGCCCAGTGGGCCGTTTGGGCGCGGGCGAACGGCTACCTGTAGGTGACGGGCGTAGGGCCCAGGATGACAGGTGTAAGGCTCAGGGTGGTATTAGTACCGTCATTGCGAGGAGTGCAACGACGCGGCAATCTCGCTCTTCGCAATGACGGACCTAGGGCGGGGGTCAGGATGATATACCATATGAGGTGGGGCGCATGAGGCTGCACGTGGGAAACCTGATGAAGGTCAAGGACGGCGAGGAGAGGCTCTCGCTGGGCGGCGGCGAGTTCCTGGCCGGCATGGCCGAGTTGGCCGGCGGGCATGGCCTGACCGTGGCGGAGGCGGAGTTCGTCGGTACGCTCCACAACGGCGAGGGGATGGTCTCGATGCGGGGCAGGGCGCGCCTTACGCTCGGCGGGGACTGCTATAGGTGCGGCAAAGCCTTCGGCGGGATGAAGGTAGCCTGCGCCGTAAAGGAGACGTTCGCGCTTACGGACGGGGCGGATGGCAAGGCCATGGTGGCCTCCGGGACGGCCTACCCGATAGAGGAAAGGCGGATTGACATCTGCCGCGCCATATGGGAGAATGCCATGGTTGAGACGCCGGCGAAGCTATTATGCCGCGTAGACTGCATGGGCCTGTGCCCGAAGTGCGGGGCCGACCTGAACGAAGGTCCGTGCGGCTGCGGTGGGCCGGTGGTAGAGGCTTAACGCGGCCAGACCGATACGAATGAGGAGTGGTAGATACAATGATCGTCCCGAAACAAAGGGTTTCCAAGTCAAAGGGCAGGATGAGAAGGGCCAATTGGAAGCTGGAGATGCCTGACCTGATCAAGTGCCCGCAATGCCACGTCTATAAATCCCAGCACACGGTGTGCAAGGAGTGCGGGTTCTACAAGGGCAAGGAGATCATCAAGGTCTAGTATATCTAGGCCTGGTTTATCTAGGCCTTGGTCACGTCAAGCAGGTTTTTTCGAGGCCTTGCCATAGGCCTACCCCTAGGCGCCGAACCATGCGACAGGCGGGGCTCCCGCCGTTTTTTTCATGCCCGGGGGGATGGCGGCAATTGACGTAATAATGGAAAAGTAAAAGGCGACGCGGGGATGATGAGCGACAGGCTTGTCGAAGGTATTGCAAAGGGAGAGGGTGAGCCGGGGCCAAGCGCCGCGACGGGGAGAGCCACGCGGCACTTCACGGTGACGGGGCTGGAGGCCGGGGGGCTGGCCGAGGCCTTGGGCGTGCGCGTGGGCGACGTCCTCCTGTCCGTGAACGGCTCACGCCCGAAGGACATTTTCGACTATGGGATAGTCGACTTCCGCGACGCCTTCTCGCTCGAGCTGGACAGGGACGGGTCGCGGTACGCGGTGGACGCCCCGCCGGACGCGGGGCGCGACGACGTCGGGATCTCCTTTTCGGGGGGCATGGAGGACGGCGAGAGGGGATGCCGCAACGCCTGCATTTTTTGCTTCGTCGACCAGCTGCCCGGAGGCATGCGCGAGTCGCTATATTTTAAGGACGACGACGTGAGGCTGTCGTTCCTCGAGGGCAACTACGTCACCTTGACCAACGTCGACGACGCGGAGCTGGACAGGATAGCCAGGCTCAGGATGTCGCCGATCAACGTCTCCGTGCACTCTACCGACCTGGGGCTCCGCAGGGCCATGATGGGGAACGCCGCGGCCCCCGACGTGGCGGCGCAAATTAAGAGGCTATGCTCGGCCGAGATAACGGTGAACTGCCAGATCATCCTATGCAAGGGGATCAACGACGGCGACGCGCTGCGGCGGACGGTGGATGACCTGGCCGCCATGCACCCCGGGGTCGGCGGCGTTTCGGTGGCGCCCGCCGGGATTACCAGGTTCCGGGACGGCCTATATGGTTTGGGGCGATATGACTTCATGGAATGCGCGGGGGTGCTGCGCGCGATAAAGGCGATGCAAAAAAAATGCCTCCGGCGCATCGGGACGCGGTTCGTCTTCCCGGCGGACGAGTGGTTCTACGCCTCGGGCATGCCTTACCCGAGGGCGAAGGCATATGAGGGCTTCGCGATGCTGGACAACGGGGTGGGTATGGCCGCCTCGTTCCTCCATGACCTCAGGGCGGCCTTGGCCGGGATGGGCGGGTCGGCGTACGGGCCCGCCTTGAGGCTGAGCGCCGCGTGCGGCATGGCGGCGGCCCCCTTGCTACGGAAGGCCGCGGCCTTGCTGAGGCGGATCGGGGCCGAGCTGACGGTATATCCGGTCGCGAACGCGTTCTTCGGCGAGACCGTCACCGTCTCGGGCCTCATGACGGGGGGCGATATAATGAATACGTTAAGCGGCGCGGACTTGGGCGACGGGCTGTTGCTCCCGATGGCGGCCTTCAGGGCGGACGGGCTCGATCCGGACGACGACGGGAAGGTCATGCTGGACGGGACGACCCTCGGGGCGATCAGGGGGGCGCTGGCGTGCAGGGTGGACGTGGTCGGGTGCGGCGGGGGCGACCTAGCGCGGCACGTCCGCATGCGTCTGAAGGGGGGCGGTTAGGCTTGGCCAAACCGACGGTGGCGATAATCGGGAGGCCGAACGTGGGCAAGTCGACGTTCTTTAACTACCTGGCCGGGCGGCGCATCTCGATCGTGGACGACAAGCCCGGGGTGACCAGGGACAGGATCTACTGCGACGTCGAGTGGCGCGGCGGATACTTCTCGCTGGTGGACACGGGCGGCATAGACGTCGAAAGCGACGAGCACATACCCATGATGATGCGCAGGCAGGCCGAGGTGGCCATAGACCTGGCGGACATGGTGCTGCTGATGGTCGACGTGAAGGCCGGTCTTACGGCGGCCGATGAGGAAGTGGCCGACATACTGCGGCGCTCGAGGAAGCCGGTCATCGTGGTCGTGAACAAGGTGGACCAGATCGGGCAGCCCCCGCCGGCCTACCTCGAGTTTTACGGCCTGGGGTTCCCCGAGGTCATATGCGTGTCCTCCATACACGGGAACGCCATGGGCGACCTCCTGGACCTCATCCACTACGGGCTGCCCGCCCAAGGCGAGGAGCCCGAGAACTCGGCCGTGAAGATAGCCGTCGTCGGGAAGCCGAACGTCGGGAAGTCGTCGCTCATCAACAGGGTCATCGAGGAGGAGAGGCTCATAGTCAGCGAGGCGCCGGGCACCACCAGGGACGCGGTGGACGTACGGGTCATGCACAAGGGGACGGAGTACGTCTTCATAGACACCGCCGGCATACGCAGGCAGAGCAAGGTCCGCGAGGACATCGAGCGGTATAGCGTGATGCGCTCCTGGTCGGCCATAGAGCGGGCCGACATCGCCCTCTTCATGGTCGACGCGGAGGAGGGGGTGACCGAACAGGACACGAAGATAGCCGGCCACGCCCACAACGAGGGGAAAGCGTCCATACTGGCCGTCAACAAGTGGGATCTGATAAAGAAGGAGACGGGGACGCTGGAGGAGTACAGGAAGACGGTGCACGAGGCGCTGGGGTTCATGACCTACGCCCCGGTCCTGTTCATGTCGGCCAAGACGGGCCAGCGCGTCGAGCGGGTCTTCGAGCTCGCCGAGTACGTCCGCTCGCAGTCGGTCATGCGGATAAGCACGGGGACCCTCAACGGGTTCCTCGGCGAGATGGTGACGCAGGTGCAGCCCCCGGCGGACAGGGGTAGGCGCCTGAAGGTCTACTACATGACGCAGACGGGCGTGAAGCCGCCCACGTTCGTGCTCTTTGTGAACGACAAGGAGCTCATGCACTACTCGTACCTCAGGTACCTGGAGAACGGCCTAAGGAAGTCGTTCGGGTTCGAGGGCACGCCCATACGGCTCATCCTGAAGGAGAAGGACCGCGATTGAAATGACCCTTCGCGGCGCTCAGGGTGACGGGCGAAGGGCTCAGGGTCCCGACTTAGCCTTATTTGCGCACCATATGGGATGTATGTATAATGCCTAAAATCAAATCGGGCCATCAAGGAGGTCTGGGATGCTGGAGCTAAGCAAGAACTCGAACTTGATAGAGAACGACCCGTACCGGTACCAGCTCCAGGAGGTGGGCGAGCCGAGCCTCTTCAGGGAGATATACCCGTACGACGAAGTCCCCAAGACGGTCTTCAACCATCGGCGCGTCGATTTCGCCATGCCGGCCGAAATATACATAACGGACACGAGCTTCAGGGACGGACAGCAGTCCATGGCGCCGTACAGCGTGGAGCAGATGGTCTCGCTCTTCGAGCTGCTGCACAGGCTCAGCGGGCCGAAGGGCATAATCCGCCAGACGGAGTTCTTCGTCTACAGCGACAAAGACCGAAAGGCGATCGAGAGGTGCATGGCCAAGGGCTACGAGTTCCCGGAGATTACCTCGTGGATACGCGCGACCAAGCAGGACTTTGAGCTGGCCAAATCGATCGGCATCAAGGAGACGGGGATACTCGTCTCGTGCTCCGACTACCATATATTCAAGAAGCTCAAGATGGACCGCAAACAGGCCCTGGAGCATTACCTGGCCGTCGTGGCCGAGGCCTTCGAGGCGGGCGTGAGGCCCAGGTGCCACCTGGAGGACATCACGAGGGCGGACTTCTACGGATTCGTCGTGCCCTTCGTGAACGCGCTCATGGACATGTCGGCCCAGGCGGGCATACCGATCAAGATCCGCGCGTGCGATACGCTCGGCTACGGGGTGCCATACCCGGGCGTCGCCCTGCCTAGGAGCGTGCCCGGCATCATATACGGGCTTAGGCACTATTCGGGCGTCCCGAGCTCCCAGATAGAGTGGCACGGCCACAACGACTTCCACAAGGCGGTGATCAACGCCACGACCGCATGGCTCTATGGCGCGGCGGCCGTCAACTGTTCGATGCTGGGCATCGGCGAGAGGACGGGGAACGTGCCCATCGAGGCCATGGTCTTCGAGTACGCGTCGCTCAGGGGCACGACCGACGGCATGGACACCACCGTGATCACGGAGATCGCGGAGTTCTTCGAGAGGGAGATGGGCTACAGGATACCGTCGATGACGCCTTTCGTGGGGCGCCACTTCAACCTGACGCGCGCCGGCGTGCACGCGGACGGGCTCATGAAGGACGAGGAGATCTACAACATCTTCGACACCGACAGGCTGCTCAACAGGCCGGTGCGCGTGGCCCTGTCGAACACGTCGGGGTTGGCCGGGGTGGCCTTCTGGATCAACGGCTACTACGGGCTCACGGGCGCGGACAAGGTCGACAAGCAGACCGGGGCGGTGACGAAGATCAAGGAAGAGATCGACCGCGACTACGACCAGGGGAGGCAGACCCTCTACTCCGACGAGGAGCTGGAGGTCCTGGTGGCGAGGTACGCGCCGGCGATAGCGGCGAGGCTGGCCAAGCGCTGAGCCTTACGGCGGACGGCGCGGCGGGGGCGGATCAAGGACGGGGCGGAGGCGCGGTCTATGCCGGATCAAACGGCTAAGCCGACGATGGGATGGGACTAGGCGGGGGGGCATTAGATGGACGCGGATAGGCTGAAGGGCCAATTGCCTGAGCTGATGAGGGAATATGAGGGATACAAGGCCAAGGGCCTGAAGCTCAACATGTCCAGGGGCAAGCCGTGCCCCAGGCAGCTGGACCTGTCGAACGCGATGCTATCGGACGCCTCGTACCTAGACGACGAGGGTAACGACTGCCGGAACTATGCGATAAAGAAGGGCCCGTGCGTCGAAGGGATACCCTCGGTGAGGCGGCTCTTCGCGGAAATATTGGGCGTCGCGCCCGAAAGCGTCGTGGTGGCGGGCAACTCCAGCCTCAACCTTATGTTCGACGTCATCTCCGGCTGCATGACGCACGGGATCGAGCCGCATGAGCCTTGGTGCAGGCTGCCCTCCGTGAAGTTCATATGCCCCAGCCCCGGGTACGACAGGCACTTCGCCATATGCGAGCATTTCGGCATCGGGATGGTCGCGGTGCCGATGGGCGCGGGCGGGCCCGACATGGACGCCGTTGAGGTGCTAGCGGCGGAGGACGAATCCGTTAAGGGCCTGTGGGCCTCGCCGAAGTACAGCAACCCGACCGGGGTCACCTACTCGGACGCGACCGTGGACAGGCTGGCCAGGATGAAGGCGAAGGCCGGGGACTTCCGTATCTACTGGGACAACGCCTACGTGGCGCACCACCTGTACGATGAGGGGCGGCATAAGCTCAAGTGCCTGTTTAAGGCCTGCGAGGAGGCCGGCAACCCGGAGCGGCCGCTGCTCTTCGCCTCCACCAGCAAGATAACGCACTCCGGCGGCGGGCTGTCGGCATTGGCGGCCGGGCCGGGGAACCTGAGGAGGATCCTCAGGCGCATGTCCATGCAGACGATCGGCCCCGACAAGACGAACCAGCTGAGGCACGTGAATTTCCTTAAGTCGGCCGCCGATATGGAGGCGCTCATGGGCGCGCACGCCGACATCATAAGGCCGAAGTTCAGGATAGTGCTCGACGCGCTTGAGAGGAACCTGGGGGGCCTGGGGATAGCGACCTGGAGCGACCCGAGGGGCGGGTACTTCGTGAGCCTCGACACGGCGCCCGGCTGCGCTAAGAGGGTCTACGAGCTGGCGCTGGGGTGCGGCGTCACGCTCACCAAGGCCGGCGACACGTTTCCATACGGCAAGGACCCGAACGACTCGAACATACGCATAAGCCCCACGTTCCCCGACGAGGACGAGCTGAGGCTGGCCATGGAGATCCTCTGCGTCTGCGTGAGGGTCGCGGCGGCCGAGAGGGCCGAGTAAATCCAATTTACTATAGATTCTTCGCCTATCGGCTCAGAATGACACCCATTAGTGGCTCGCAATGACACCTTCCATAACGTCTAAAATTTATAAGCCAGTCATTGCGAAGAGCGCTGGCGGT
>WRCU01000050.1 GCA_009783805.1 Oscillospiraceae bacterium | reverse complement strand
TGGGCCCATATGGCCCGATGGCTACGCCGAATACCGGAGAGCCGTTCACATTGCCCTACTCATACCATGACTTCGGCCTGATAAAGGTCGCATCGGCCATGAAAGGGATAACCGACGTCATCATCGGCAGCATCATGCTGCTTTCTTCGTTGGTGATGATGGTCATCCTGATCATCACCGCGGTGAACGGCGACGGCTACGACATGTTCTACGAGATCTTCAGCATCGACGGCGCCGTGGGCATCATAGTCGCCTTATACATAGTCATGTTCACGATGCTCATATCATACGGCGTCCTTTCCATAACGGGCGGGCTGCACGCCTACAGGACCGGGAGCTCGATCAACTACGCGAAGGCGACCGGGAACGGCAACATGATGGCGATAGGCCTCCACTCATTCAAGGGCTATCAGAAGGCCAAGGTCATCATGGCGATCATATTCGCGGCTTCTATACTCCTCATCGTGATATTGGTCATAGCCTCGGGCAACATCCTTTCGGGCTACAATGACTATCCATACCCATATTACCCTTATTATTGATCCCCTCATAAACGGCAGACCCACGGAGGCTACCCAGGATGTATGAAGGATACGGAGACGGCGGGGGATACGGGGCCAACCCATATGGGCGCGGCTACCCGGGTGGCATGTACCCCCAGGGCATGGAGATGAAGGTCATGGTCCCATACGGTCAGGTCGGCGGCTTCGCCGCCTGGTCCGTCGCCAAGGGGATATTCGAGATAATCACGTTCATCGGGATCGTCATGGCCATGGTCGGCTTCGCCAGCGCCAGGGCCGGCATAATGATACTGCCTTACTCCTTCATCGCGCTCGCGTACCTCGCGACCACCATCTTCGCGTTCTTCTACAGCGGCCAGGTGAAGGCCTTCATGTACCGCAACGACTATCTGGCCAAGAGGGCGGTTATGAGCATGTCGGTCATCTTCCTTATCAAGGGGATCATCAACATGGTGCTCATCCTCACCATGGTCGTGACGGCGGTCATTACCTTGTCATCCATGTGAGGTGCGGCATTGACGGATAGATCATCAGGCAACGAGGGCGAATCCGCGGCTTTACGGCCGAACGGCGCGGCGCCGACTGACGGGGGGCCGGTCGTGCGGGGCCGGGGGGCGGCGCTGCCGGAAGCGGACGCCGAATCGGGCATGGCCATGCCGGGGCCAAACGCCTACGCTAAATACAGTCTCGACGGCCTGGGAACCGACGACCCTACGGAAGAGGCCATATCATTAACCCTAGCCGTCAGCGCGGCGGACCTAAGGGGTTCGTCCAAGTCCTCCGCGTTCCTCGCGGCCCTATGCTTCGCCATGGGGGCCTTGGCGGCGGTCGCGGTGATCGTCTCGGCCGTCCTCGCCGCCGTCGGGAGACTAGCGCTGTACCCGGACTACGATGGTGCGGCCCAGGCCGTCATGACCTACTCCACGCTTGCGTTCGCGGCCGCCATATGCGTCATGACGTACGTGTCCGCATCCAGGCTATACGCCCATTCGCTGTGCGTGAGAGGGGCCCTCGCCCATAAGGACGGCGACGGCCTGGCAAAGTCCGTCGCCCTGTCCGCCAAGGCCCACAAGGCCCTCTGCGTCACCATCGTCGCCATCGCCGCAGCATTGGCCGCATACCTCGCCATCAGCCTGCTCGGCGGGGGCGCATCGGATGCCTACGGCTACCAATACGGATCCATGGGTGACTCGATTCCACGGAGGTAGCCCGCCGCTTCCTCCGCGGCGCCGCGGCCTACCCTAGGAAGACCTTGGCCTGCTCCCCATCCCTCAGCAGCCTATACTGCCCTACGTGCAGCCCCCCCAGCGAAAGCCCCCCTATGCGGGTCCTGCATAGGCTGACGACCTGACAGCCGACCGCGTCCAGCATCAGGCGCACCTGCCTGTTCCGGCCCTCGCGTATCGCTATGCGGACGGCCGTAAGCCCTCCCTTTGGGGAGGCTGATACCTTCGCGGGCATCGTCGCGCCCCCGCCTATATCAATGCCGGACTCCAGGGCCCTGACGGCGTCCGCGCCCAGCACGCCCCTTACCATGGCCAGGTACTCCTTCTCAACCCCGAAGCCGGGGTGAGTCGCCCTGTAGGCGTAGTCGCCGTCGTCGGTCAGCACCAGGAGTCCCGTGGTCCCATAGTCCAGGCGGCCGACGGGGAACACCCTCCCATGCAGGCCAGGGTCGTACCGGAAATTTACGCCCGAGCCGGACGTAAGCGCGTCGATCACCGTGGCCCTGCCGAACTGGTCCTTGACCGACGATATGCACCCGCGCGGCTTATTGAGCGCTATGTAAATGTGCCTGCCTGGGCCTGGCATGGCTAGCCCCACCCCGTCCAGCTCCACCGCGTCCGACCCGCCGACGAGGAACCCCATCTCGGTGACCGTCAGTCCGTTCACCTTGACGCGGCCGGCCGCTATCATCTCCTCGGACCGCCTCCTGGAGGCGACGCCCGCAAGGGCCATGCGCTTCTGCAGCCTCATCGGGCCGCCTAGGACCCCATCCCCATTGCCGCCTTTGCCCATCCCACCACCATGCCGCCTGTATCCGACCCCCAGCCTGACCGCGGCGGTCAGCGCCCCGGCCTTACCATGATCTCCTCACGCCCCTCGGCCGCCTCGGCCTCCAGCGCCCCGATGCCCGCCCCTTCCAGCCTTGACCTTATGAGGTCGACTTCTATGGGCCTCGGCCTCAGTTCGGGATGCCTGGCCGAGAACAGCGTGCAGCAGTCGTCATATGGGATTATCGAGGTCTCATACGTCCCGATCGCCCTGGCCAGGTCTATCGTTTCGTTCTTATCCATGCCTATCAGCGGCCTGAACACGGGCTTACCCACCACCCGGTCGGTGGCCGCCAACCCCTCCATCGTCTGGCTCGCGACCTGCCCCATGCTCTCACCCGTGACCAACGCCTTCGCCCCGACTCGGTCGGCGATGTCCGACGCTATCCTCATCATGGACCCCCTCATCATCAGGGTCACGAACGTAGGCTTGGCGACTTCCCGTATCAGCTCCTGCGTCTTCGTGAACCCCACGACGTGCAGCCTCATCTCCCCCGTGTATTCGGTCAGGGCGGCCACGAGCGACGCCACCTTCTCCTTGACCCTATCCGTCGTGTAAGGGTAGCTATGGAAGTACGCGGCCTCGATCTCCACGCCGCGCCGGGCCATCATCCATGACGCGACCGGGCTGTCTATGCCCCCGGACAGCAGCGAGACCGCCTTTCCGCCGGTGGCGTATGGCAGGCCCCTCGCGCCCGCCTCCCTGTCGCGGTACACGTAGGCCCTGCCGTCCCTTACCTCCACGTGGATCACGAAGGACGGTTTTTCCAGATCCACCGTGACCCCGCCTACGTTTCGGAGTATACTTTCGCCCACCGCGGCGCATATCTCCATCGAGTTCAAATGGAAGCCCTTGTCCCCGCGCCTCGCCTCCACCTTGAAAGTCCTCATGCCGGGGTCGCCCCCGCCGGCGAGCCGGGCGGCGAGGCCGCAGATCACCCCCATGTCCGCCGCCGTCTCCCGGACGTCGCATACATACGCCAGCCCGAATACTTTGCGCATGGCCGCGACCGCCCTGGCGTAGTCGAAGCCTTCGCCTGACGGCCTGACGACCAGCTTCCCCTGGGACTTGGAAACCACGGCCGGCCCGAAGGGGGCCACCGCGCGCCTGACGCCCTCCAACATCTTCCTCTCGAAAAAAGGCCTGTTCAAGCCCTTGAGCATGACCTCGCCATAGCTGGCCAATATGACCCTGCCTTCGCCTTCTTTATCCACGTACCCTCCAATGGCCGTTTGGCGATCAACGCCGCGCGAGCCGCCCGACGTTCCTCAGGATTATCGGCAACGCGGCCTCCACCTCATCCATCCCGTTCATGTGGGAGAGGCTGATGCGGATGGCCGACTTGGCCACAGTGTCGGGGACCCCCATCGCGCGGAGGACGTGGCTGCCGCCCTTGCCGCCGCCGGAGCAGGCGGAGCCGGTGGAGACCCTCACGCCTTCGGAGTCCAGGTGGCGCAATAGCGCCTCGCCCGGCACACCCGGGAAGCCGACGTTCAATATGTACCCCGACAGCCCGCAAGCGCCCGGCTCCCGAGGATTGAACACGGCCAGGCCGGTGCCTTCCCGGATCCCCTCCCGCAGCCTCTCGGTCATGGCCCTTGCCTTCGACGCGTACTCATCCAGCCTTTGGTACAGGGCCTTGGCGGCCAGCGCGAAGGCCGCGGCCGCGGGCACGTTCTGCGTCCCGGGCCTGACCCCGCGCTCCTGGCCCCCTCCATACAGCGGGCCGGCGATGTCCAGCCCTTTCCTGACGTAAAGCAGGCCGGCGCCCTTCGGCCCGTGCACCTTGTGGCCGCTCGCGCTGTACAGGTCCACGCCCAGCTCGGCGGGCAACAGCCGCATTTTGCAAAACGACTGCACGCCGTCCACGTGGATGACGGCCCTGGGGGCGTGCCTGTCCCTCAAGGCCCTGACCTCCCCTATGGGCTGCACCGCCCCCGTCTCGTTGTTGACATGCATGACCGATATGAGCCCGACGTCACCCCCGGCGAGGATTTCCTCCATCTCGCCCAAGTCGACCGATCCGTCCTTGCCCACGCCGCATAGCCTGACCGGCCCGCCGAGGGCGGCGTAGCGCTTGAGCGGCTCCAACACGGAAGGGTGCTCCACCGTTGTCGCGACGGCCAGCGGGCGTTTGCCCCTTACCCTGTTGAGCGCGCCGAACAGCGCTATGTTGTTCGACTCAGTCCCGCCCGACGTGAAGGCGACTTCACCCTTGGCGCAACCCAGGATTGCAGAGACGTCCTCCCTGGCCCCGTCCAGGGCCAAGTCGGCCTGGATGCCGACCCCATGCTTGGAGGAGGGGTTCCCGTAGCAGGACAGGGCCATCTCACCCAACGCTTCGGCCACCTCCCTAAGCGGCTGAGTGGTGGCGCCGTTGTCGAAGTATATGTCCATGACGAGATAGATTACCACAGGAGCCGAAAGCCCGGCAAACGCCGTTTCCCGGGCCTTCGGCGAGGCCGCGGCGGCTACCGCGGTCACGGTACGCCGAGCCCTTAAGAGCCGCGCCGGCTGCCGCTCCCTGCCTCGGCGGCTGGATCGAGGCGCGGAACGCCCATGCGGAACTCGCGGCGGCCCAGGGGGTGTGCGCCGGGCGCCTAGGATCCGCGCCGGGCGGCAGCGACCACGGTACGCCGAGCCCTTAAGGGCCGCGCCGATAGGCTGGATCGACTTTTTTCGCCGCGCCCGCTTACCGTATGGGGATCACGGCCACTCCGTCGGGTATCACGGTCACGCTGCCGTCAGCGTATCCGAGCATCGTGTCCGCCATCGCCAGCGCCTCATCAAAGCCCCGCGCGGGCGCCATTCCTAGTCCCCTGATGACCGCGTCGTCCAGCGCCGATATGAGTATAACCCTGGCGCGCATGAGTATGCGGGCGAGGATCTGCGCCTGCCATTGGTCGGGTTCCGTCCTATCCTTGGGCGTCCCCATTATCCCGGCCATCAGGTCCTTAAATCCGTTCGGCATGGCGGCCGCATCAGAAGCCATTCGGTAGAAGCCCTCGCCGCCATGCCCGTCGGCGGACTCAGCGGCCATAATGATGACGCCGCCTTCCCGCACGCACGCCTCGGCGGCGGAGAGCCCCTTCACGGCCTGATAGGCGTTTTGGTCCATAGGGTACCCACCGTTCGTGGCCACAGCGATGTCGGACACGACGGCCCGTGCCCCGTAATACCCGGCCGCGAACTCCGCGCCGCGGCCATGCGCCTCCCCGCAGTCCCCGGCCACGGCGCAGGCGATGTTCCCATCCGGCCCTAGGCATACGTTCACGATATACGCCAGCCCAGCGGCTTTAGCCGCATACGCCATATCCGCCCGGATAGGATTTTCGTCCGCGGAGCCGGCTCTGGCCCTGGGGTCCGCTATGAATTCGGAGCAATGGTTCCAGAGCACCGATCCGCGCCCAGCAATTCCGGGCAGCACCGATTTGGGACCGCCGGAGAAGCCGGCGAAGAAGTGGGGCTCTATGAACCCCTCCGCCAATAGAAGGTCAGCCTCCACGGCCAGGCGGTTTACGTAAAGCCCTCCGCCGGAGGGCAACCTCCCAAGATTGGCCATCCCGCCCTGGTCATCGCAATCGTGGACGGCCACCTTCACCTTCGATAAGATGCCGTCACCCAGCTTCGCCCTAAGCTCCCCTTCGGTAGGGGCCCTATGCAGGCCGGTCGCCACGAGCAGCGTGACCTCGGCGCCGGGGCTCCCCATCGCTATCTCGGCCAGCATGGGCGGGATGATGTCACGGCTCGGCACGGGCCTGGTGTGGTCGCTCACTATGATGACCACCCTCTTTTTTCCCACCGCGAGCTCCGATAGGCGCGGGCCGCCGATCGGGCCGTCCATGGCCTCCCCTACCGTCCGCGGATATCGCCGCCCACCCTTTTCACCCTGCGAACCGCGCATCCCGCCCACGGACGGCGTCAGCACGCCGGCCACGCGCCGGACCGGTATGCGGGCCTCGATGCGCCCTCTCCCATATGGAAGGAAAAAGGTGCGGTCCGCCATCCCCCCCGCCGACCTAACCCCATCATCGTCCGCCATTCAGCCCGCCTCCCAATAACCAATGCTGCCTAAAGGCAGTATACTAAATGAATTTAGCCATTAATTTAATGATGTCGGCGCATACCGTCCCTAAGGCCGATGCGAAAGGCCATGCGCGAGGCCGTCGACGGATATCGCCATATTATTTTCGCAGGAGCCGCCTATGCCGACCATGCCTCCCAACGTCCTCTTCATCATGACCGACCAGCATCGCTACGACTGCCTCGGCTGCAACGGGAACGCCGTTATAAGGACGCCCCGCATCGACGCCCTGGCGGCCGAGAGCGCGAATTTTTCCTTGTTCTTCGTGCAGGGGCCGGTCTGCGTGCCCTCGCGGCAGACCTTCTTTTCAGGGCGTTACCCCCACAGCCATAAAAATCGGGTCAACTACACCGCCATGAACGCCGACGTCAGGCTCATGCAGCGTTATTATCAGGAGATGGGCTACCGCACGGGCTTCGTGGGCAAGCTGCACTATTATCCGCCCACGCGCGGATACGCCCTGGCCACCGGGTTCGACGAAGGCCTGATCCACGACGCCGGCCCGACCGACGACCATTCGGACTACGTCGCATGGCTGAGGGGATCCGGCGGCTGGCCCGTAGGCTGCGATTACCGCAGGTGCCGCGCGGACCGCATGAATCCGCATACATGCGCCCTGCCCGACGAACTCCACGAAACCACCTGGTGCGGCGCCAAGACGCGCGAGAAGCTCCGCGTGATGGCCGGAAGCGGGCGGCCATTCTTTTTGTTCTCGTCCTATTGGAAGCCCCATTCCCCATTCGAGGTGCCCGAACCCTGGGCCTCCATGTACGACAACGCCGAGGTCAGGCTCCCGAGGCGGGTGACGGAGCAATATATCGACGCGCTCCCGGCGGGGCTGAGGGCCTTCGCCACGCGCGGCGGCGGGCGCCATTGGGAAGCCCCGGACGAGGCAATCCTTTGGCAGTACCGCGCCTATTACGGGGCGATCAGCCAGATCGACCGCGAAGTCGGGCTGACCCTGGATACGCTCGACGGGCTGGGCCTGCGTGACGAAACTATCGTGGTCTTCTGCAGCGACCACGGCGACGTCATGCATGAGCACGGCATGGTGGACAAGAACACCTTCTTCGAGAGCTCGATTCACGTGCCGTTCATGGTCCGTTACCCGAACGTGGTGAGGTCCGGCGCGTACGATCAGCTCACCGAGTCCACCGACGTCCTGTCCACCCTGCTCGAGCTGTGCGGCGGCGGCGTCCCATACGGGGACGAAGGCCGCCCGCTGACCGGCCTGATCGCGCCCGGCCTACCCGGCGGCTCACCATACCGTGAGCGTGACTGCGTGTTCGCCGAGAACGTCATACCCGAGGTCATCGCCGGCATGGATGAACCCTTTGAGTTCGCCCGCGGCGAGGGCGTCCGCGGCATCCGCCATCCCGACGCCAAGATGGCGCGCACGAGGCGGTGGAAGTACAACTATTACGCCGGCGAGGAAGAGCTGTACGACCTCGAGGCCGACCCCGACGAGATGGTGAGCCGCGCGGATGACCCGGCCTGCGCCGGCATCAAGCGCGGGATGAAGGACAGGCTGCTCGACTGGATGATAACCTCCGACGAAAGCAGCCAGATCGCCCCGCGCTGGTACGTCGTCAGGGACGCGCGCGGCGAGTGGGTTGATTGGGAGAGGCGGCACCCATGAGATGGCGGTTCGGCGAAATGGATGGAGGAAAATTGAATGGGAAGCCGAAGCTTCGCAAGGAGGCT